>JAMNZB010000070.1 GCA_023622515.1 Bacillota bacterium
CCCGACTCTTCCCTATCCGCCGCCCAAGGCTACGCCAGCTATACGGATTTACCCTTGCACTCCGGCCTCATCAAGAATAAATACAGCGGGCGCAGCTTTATCGAGCCGAGTAACGAAAAACGTAAACTGGCCGTCTCCATGAAGCTTTCGCCCATCCGCTACCTGATTGAAAATAAATCCGTCACCCTAATTGACGATTCCATGGTTCGTGGCACCACCTCGAGGCAACTCGTTCACATGCTGAGAGAAATCGGAGCCAGAGAGATCCACATGCGGATTGCCAGCCCGAAAATGATCGGCCCCTGCTTTTATGGGGTGGATAGTTCCAGTTATGAAGACTTAATCGGGTCAAGGCGGAGTGTTGAGAATATTTGCCGGGAAATCGGGGCAGACAGCTTGGCCTTCCTGTCTTTGGACGGGCTTTGCCGGGCTATCGGTTTACCTAGAGAAGTCGTCTGCCACGCCTGTTATACCGAAAAATACCCCACCGACCTGCATGATTTTGAACAATTTGTCCGCGAGAAGCAGCGAGATTTACCGGAAGAACGAAAATATTAAGGAAGAACGAAAATATTAATAAGGATGTTGAAAGAATACAGAGGAGATAGCTATGAGAAGTGATTTAGAAACAAACAATCTTGCCGGCAAAGGCAAAGCCCTTTCCGCCAGCGCAGCCGAAAGCTATAAGGCCGCCGGCGTTGACCTGGAGCGGGGCTATGAAGTACAAAGGCGGATAAAAGATGATCTGGCAAAGACCGACAGGCCCGGAGTTATGGCCAGCCTGGGCCGCTTTGGGGGTCTCTTTGATTTATCCCAGCTGGGCCGATACGAGGAGCCTGTTTTGGTTTCCGGCACAGACGGGGTCGGCACCAAACTTTTCTTGGCTTTCCAAATGGATAAACATGATACCATCGGCCAAGACGTGGTCGCTATGTGTGTTAATGATGTTTTGGTCCAAGGGGCCGAACCCCTATTCTTTTTAGACTATTTGGCCTTAGCCAAGGCTGAACCCGACCTTGTACAAGCCATCGTACATGGGGTTGCCAAGGCCTGCAAAGAAAGCGGAGCGGCCCTAATTGGCGGAGAAACAGCCGAAATGAATGACCTCTATGCCGACGGCCATTATGACATTGCCGGCTTTGCCGTGGGCATTGTCGAGAAAAGCAAGCTCATCACCGGGGATGAACTCAAAAGCGGGGATGTCCTCTTGGGCCTATCCTCAAGCGGGGTCCATTCCAACGGCTTCTCCCTGGTCCGCAAGATTTTCTTCAAGGATCATGACTACACCTGTAACAGTCGCTTCCCAAGCCTAGAGGGAACACTGGGTGAAGTCCTGTTAACCCCCACCCGCCTCTATGTCAAACCGGTCTTAGCCGTCCTGGAAAAAATTAGGCCCCACGCCATGTGCCACATCACCGGTGGCGGTTTCTATGAAAACCTGCCCCGGATGAGCGAGAAAAACTTCTCTTATGAAATCAAACGAGATGCCTGGTATAAGCCGGAAATTTTCTCTCTAATCCAAGAAGTAGGCAAGCTTTCCACTGACGAGATGTATAACGTCTTCAACATGGGAATTGGCTTTGTTCTGGCCCTGGCCGAAGAAGACGTTGAGGAGACAAGAAGAATCTTGCACGAAGAGGGGCAGGACTCCTTTATCATTGGACAAGTGAAGGACGGAGACGGCCTGGTCTTTGTTTAAATCATAAAATAGAGGGGAAGGCAGATATGGAAAATCAGGATATTTCGGAAAACACGGCCAAGATAGCTGAAGCAAAAGAGAGCAAGCTAGAGTTGGCAGATAATGTGGGAGGCAAGGCAAATAAGCTCCGTCTGGCTCTTTTTGCCAGCGGCCGGGGAAGTAATGTTGCCGCTATCTTAAAGGCCCACAAAGAAGAGAGACTAGCCGGCCTCACCCCTGTTTTGCTCTTTTCGGATAAAGATTGCCCGGCCTTAGACCATGCCAGAAACTATCCCCTGGCCTACAAAACCCTTTACCCTAAGGACTTTGCCACAAGAGAGGCCCATGAAGAAGCCATTGTTGACTTACTCCGCCAATATGAAGTCGATGTCATAGCCCTGGCCGGCTATATGCGCCTCTTGGGGAAACCCCTCCTCGATGCCTTTGGCGGGCGAATCCTCAATATTCACCCCTCACTTCTGCCGGAATTTCCCGGGACCAAGTCTATTGAACGGGCCTATACCCGCGGCGTTCCCTTTACCGGGGTAACCGTTCATCTGGTTGATGAGGGCATGGATACCGGTCCTATCCTGAGACAAGAACGGGTGGATATTCCTGAGGGCATGACCCTTGCCGACCTGGAAACCGCCATTCACCAAGTAGAACATCAATTATATCCCAGCGTCCTGGTGGCTTTTGCTAAGAGCCGCCGGGAAAAGCAATAGCCTCCCGGCAAACCCCATTCACAAGGAATAAGCAGGAAGGAAAAACGAATAGTCGCAAGTAAAAGCGAGCCATTAGCAGAATGCTGTTAGGAAGCAAGATATAGCGAGAAAGCAGCAAGAAAACAGCAAGAAAGCAGAAAGAAAATAACAAGAAAACAGCAAGAAAGTATATAGAAAGCAATAGATAGAGGAGCATAGATATGAAGCGTTACGCCTTACTTTCCGTATATAACAAGAGTGGTATTGAAGATTTTGCCCAAGAGCTGCTTGCTCTGGATTTTAGCCTTATTTCCAGCGGAGGAACGGCCCGCCATTTACGTGAAAAAGGCTTTGAGGTCATAGATGTCAGTGAGCTGACCAAATTTCCGGAATTAATGGATGGCAGGGTAAAGACCCTCCATCCCGCTATTCATGGGGGAATCCTGGCCAGGCGCCAGAGGGAGGATGATCTAGCCAGCTTAGAAGAACAAGGCTTCTTCCCCATTGATGTGGTCTGCGTCAACCTCTACCCTTTCGCCGAGGTCCTTGCCAAGGGGCAGCCGGAAGAGGTCTTAATTGAAAATATTGATATTGGCGGTCCAACCCTCTTGCGAGCCGCGGCCAAGAATTTCCGGGATGTTTTTGTCATTAGCGACCCTGGCGACTATAAAAAGGCCGCCTTCCACCTGAAAAACTCTCTGCAGGGCGATTACTACCAAGAAGAAGGGCTAGCCTTCCGGAAACTTTTGGCTTTGAAAGTATTCCAAAGCACCGCCGCCTATGACAGCCTGATTGCCTCTTACTTTGCCGAGACTACTGCTTTTACCGATAGGGACATGACCATCTCCGACCTGGATGAGAGCAGCTTGTTTCCTCCTGTCCTCGATCTGGAAGCAAAACAAGTGGCCACCCTGCGCTACGGAGAAAACCCCCACCAGCGGGCTGCCTTCTATCGTTTTCCGGAAATTTCCGATTCCGGCCTGGCTGCCGCCAAGCAGCTCCACGGCAAAGAATTAAGCTACAACAATATTCAAGACGCCAATGCCGCCTTGGAGCTCCTTTACGAATTTAAAGACCCTTGTGTGGTCGCCGTAAAACATATGAACCCCTGCGGGCTTGCCATTGCCGAGGATATTTATACGGCCTGGCATAAGGCCTATGAAGCCGACCCCGTATCCATCTTCGGAGGAATCGTGGCCGCCAACCGGGAAATTGATGCTGCTTCAGCTAAGGAAATGAACGACATTTTCTTAGAAATTGTCATTGCCCCCGGCTTTAGCAAGGAGGCCCTGGAAATTTTACAAAGTAAGAAAAATATCCGCCTCCTTGAACTACCTATGAAAACCAAGCATGCCCTGGACTCCCGCCGGGTGGTTTCTGTCATGGATGGCCTCCTGATACAGGAAAGAGATGCCCGCGAAGTTACCCGCAAAGATTGTTCTCTCATGGGCAAACATGCCCCCAAAGAAAGTGAATGGCAAGATTTACTCCATGCTTTCAAACTGGTAAAACATTGCAAGTCCAACGCTATTGTCGTCTTTAAAGACGGGGTCAGCCTGGGTATCGGTGTCGGCCAGTCCAACCGTATCGGGGCAGCCAAGCTGGCTTTGGACCAGGCCGGAGAAAAAGCCAAAGGGGCTGTTCTGGCCTCCGATGCCTTCTTCCCCATGTCGGATACGGTTGAACTCGCCGCCTCCCGCGGAATTTCTGCCATTATCCAGCCCGGAGGCTCTATCAAGGATGCCGAGTCCATCGGGGTCTGCGATGATGAGAAAATCGCCATGGTGGCTACAGGTATCCGCCACTTCAAACATTAAAAGGAAAGACTATGAAAGAAAGAATTTTACTCATTGGTAGTGGTGGTCGGGAGATGGCCCTTACTCTTGCCCTCTTGGCCTCCCCCTCTTGTGAAAAAATTATTGTGGCCCCGGGTTCCGACGCCATAGCTAAGCACACAGCCTGTCGTCCGGTTGCCGCCGACGATATTGAGGGCCTGGTACAGCTGGCCCAAGAGGAAGAAATCAGCCTCTGCATCGTGGGCCCTGAACTCCCGCTCTCACTGGGTATCGCAGACAGGCTGGAAAGCTTAGGTATAGGGGTTTTCGGGCCAACAAAAAGAGCTGCTCAGATTGAATGTTCAAAAGCCTACGCCAAAAAGCTCATGCAAGAGGCCGGTGTTCCCACCGCCGCCTTTCGGCATTTCACGGACCGGGATGCCGCCCTTAAGGCGCTTGACGAGCTGAGCTTCCCCCTGGTCTTGAAGGAAGACGGACTAAGATCAGGTAAAGGTGTCCATATTGTGGCCGGTAAGGAAGAGGCGAAAAAAACGCTCCTTGCCCTGGAAATATCAGAAAGTTCACCCCTGCTTTTCGAAGAATTTTTACAAGGCTACGAGTTCAGCCTGATTGTCCTCGCCCAAGGGGATAACTTTATCTGTCTGCCCATCGCCCAAGACTATAAGGCGATTTATGACGGGCAAGAAGGCCCCAACACCGGTGGAATGGGGGCGGTTTCTCCGGTCCCCAAAGTCACTCCCGCCCTTGTTGAGGAAAGTGTCGAAAAGGTCATTAAACCTATTCTCAAAGCTCTGATTGCCGATGATGCCGGATTTTGCGGCTTTCTCTATGCCGGCCTGATGGCAACGGAAAAAGGCGTACAGGTCATTGAATTTAATGCCAGGCTTGGTGACCCCGAAAGTGAGGTCATCCTCCCCCTGGTCGAGGGTGATTTAGTCAAAGCCATTCGGGAAATACTTGAGGCAGGGCCGGGCGAATTTCAAGGGACTTCCCCCCTCTTAAAACTCAAAAAGGCCTGTTCCCTGGGCGTCGTCCTTAGCGCCCCGGGTTATCCGGGGACCGTAACAGAGAGGGTTGCCATCCCCCAAGAATTCTTTGACAAGGCAGAAGCAGCCGGCCTTTCCATAATTCACATGGGCACACGGATAGGGGAAAACATCTGTCAAAGCAGCGGTGGTCGGGTCTTGATTGTCCTCGCCCAGGCGACCGACATCCCCGCTGCCCGCAAAAAAGTATATGATTTCTTGGAAAAAGAGGCTGCCCTCATAGAAAAACTTCATTACCGCACCGATATCGGACTTTCTGCCTTCTAGCAGACGAGCGACATGGCGGTGTCACAATAGACACCCTTGCCTTCCGCTAATACTTCCTACTGCCAGGTGTATAGAGAACTTTCAGCTCCTAGTCCCAAACCATGTCGGGCGCACAAGAAAAGGCAGGAGCACTGCTGTTTGCTCCTGCCCTTGTACTTATTACATTAGATAAGTACGTTCTTTCCGGGCTACTATTGTTTGTGGTATGCGTAGTTTACTTAGTAGGCCTTAGCCATTCAGCAAAATATTAAAGGAGATAGGTTTGACACCTATATTTAGCAGCCCGATTCTGAGGAGGTGTGACCACCATAACTTTAGTGAATAACATGAGGAGTAGAATTCTATCTAAAGCTTGTCAAGCATTCTGCCCCAACTTTTTCCTTTTGTCAAGCCCACCTCCATAACTTTTTAATATTCTTAAGATAACCTTTACTTTTGTTAAGTAAAACTCCTGTTTCTCTTGCCAATTGAAAACAAAACTGATTTTTTCCATTTTTATGTTTAGCTTTTTCCCTCCCCAGTCCTGAGTACCTTTTTTCTCAGAGGCTGAATCCTTAACAGTGGATTTCACAAACGGCAGTAGACGCTGTGGAGAAAGAAAAACAGATAAAGGCAAAAATTCTGCTGTTCATTTCTTGAAAAAAAGTTGATAAGTCCTTGACTCACAACAACTACAATTGTAGAATAGACTTATACTACAATTGTAGAGGAGGCAGGCATGAAGAAGAAAATACCTAGACTACCGGATGCGGAGCTGGAAATCATGCAAGCCATTTGGAGCTGTAAGCCCCCGGTATCAAGAGCGGATATTGAATATTTTTTGGGGGATAATCGCCAGCTGGCCCCGACCACGATCTTAACCCTCCTGTCCCGCCTGGTTCAAAGAGGGGCTCTTACAGTCGCCAAACAGGGCAGAAGCAATGTTTACTCCCCCGTTTTTTCCCGCCAGGACTATCTTGCGGCTCGGAGCAATCGCTTTTTAAACAAACTTTGCGGGGGGGATATCCATGTGCTTGCCAGCGCTCTTTGCGACAGCGGTCTGAGCAAGGAAGATATCGAAGAATTACGCCGCTTATTGAAACGAGGTGAACTGTGAACCTGTATGGCCTTATTATCGGCATCGCAACAGTACTTGCCTTCTATAACCGCCGTAGGCTAGAAGACAAGCTTAAATACGACAGGCTCAAGCCGGGTCAAAAGACCTGTCTCTTTGAGCCCCTCCTTCTGCCATTCAGTCTGCTTTTAGCAACCCTTATTCTGCTCCTATTTAGCGGGGTGAATGCACTTGAATTGATTACAGGAAGGCTCATACAATTTTTAATTCAAATCAGCATTTATTACAGTTTTCTGCTTCTCCTCTTGCCCCTATTGAGGAGGACCATAAGCGCTCTGGCCTGCGGTATGCTTTGGCTGGCACCATCTGTGTTGTACTTTTTTATTTATCTCTATGGTCAGGAAGTAAGGCCACTTTTTGTTATCACCCTCCCCCGGGGCTACCTTCCGATAATTGCCCCTGTTTGGTTTGGCGGCTTTGCCATTATTATGCTCTGCCAGCTTATCTCCCACCTCCGCTTCCGCCGTTCTCTTTTACAGAATGCAGACCCTCTTCAAGATGAGGACACCATCTCCAGATGGCAAAGCGAAGCGAGGCGGCACGGCGTTAAGAGGGAAATTCCCATACTCGTCTCAACCGCTATCAGCACACCCTTGACGATAGGCTGCTTTGAAGCAACCATGCGCCTTGTCCTTCCGGCGCAAGACTACTCACCCGAAGAGCTTGCTATGATTTTTCAGCATGAGCTGCGCCACATATTACGCTGCGATGCCCGGGTAAAATTCTTTATGAACTTTTGCACGGCCCTCTGTTGGTTCAATCCGCTTACTTGGCTGGCCAGGCGCAAAACAGCGGATGATCTTGAACTCAGCTGCGATGAGGCAGTCCTGGCCGGAGCAAACCGTCAAAGCGCCTCCATGGCGGCATTTTACTTGGTCTTGCCGTCTTTGTCCTGATTAGCAGTTTTGGCCTGATAGCCATAGCCGATCATGGGGAGACCCTGCAGACCCTAATATTTGACAAGGCGCCGGATAAGCTCCTTATCGACCGGGTGGCCATCCATGGCTGGCCCCAAAAGTCCTCTCCTTACAGGAGGGTCTACGGCTACGAAGAGGAGGCCTTGACAGAGTACCTGGCGTCTTTATCTATCAGGCAGGTTTATGCGGGTAACTATGAGGCCCATGGGTCACGCCGACTTTATCTG
>JAMNZB010000003.1 GCA_023622515.1 Bacillota bacterium
ACACCGATTACAACGGATGATATCCTTTTCACCATTGACTACAGCCGCCACCGCGGTAAAGGCGTTTCCAGCTACGAACATATTAACAACGAACCGATAGAGATTACCGTCATTGATGAGAAAACAATCGAATTTGTTCTTCCCATGCCCTATTCCTACTACTTGAGACGTTTGGGCGGCATGACGCTCTATCCCTCCCATGAATTTGATAACGATCCGGAAAAACTGGATAACAGCAGGTCTAGCTATTACAATTCTACGGATATGGTCAACTCCGGTGCCTTCAAAGTAGAAGCCATCAACCCCGACTCCATCGTCCTTAAGGCCAGAGATGATTACTATCGTGGTAGCCCTCAAGTGCACACCATTATCTTGCGTACCGTCGGCTCCGGAAGCAGCAGAAATATTGCTCTGGAAAATGGTGAAATCTCCTACATGCGTATTACTACTGCAGAAGATTTAGCCAAGTACAGTGAGCATGAGGACTATAATATCGTCTCCGTATCCGAAGACAGAACAAACTACTTGCAAATCAACCCCTACGGCCCTCAGGCAGAATTGCTCTCCAATCCCGATGCCCGTAAAGCCATCATGTATGCCATTAACCTGGAAGAAATCATTGCTATTGCCTATGGTGATGAAGCTCTGGCTGACCCGGCAAAAAGCATGGTCAACCCCGGTCTCTTCTTCCATGATCCGGATGTTGAAAACTACCCCTTTGACCTGGAAGAAGCCAAAAAATTAGCGGAATCCTCCGGCTTAAAAGGACAAACTTTGGTTTATGTGTTCAACCGTGACCGGGCCAACATGGAACAAGTCGCTACCGTTGTTCAGCAGCAATTACAACAAATCGGTGTAAATCTTGTTGTTGAAGGCCTTGACTCCAGTACCTTCTTCCCCCGTTTCTTTGCCTTATCCTTTAACAGCGGCCAAGAAGACAGCTGGGACTTAGGAAGCAATGGTTGGGACTCGGAGCGTGGTATGAACGGTGGCCAAACTTTCAGCTACTTCAACCACAGCAAACGGGCTTGGGGCTACAGTGAAGAGGTTGCCGAAATGGCTGTTGCTGCCCATAGCGCAACAACACCGGAAGAAGGTAAGGAAATCTATAAAGAAGTCCAAGAGAAGGCTATGGCCGAATACTGGATTCACCCCTTAACCTATACCAACTTCATCATGGTTGCTCAAAAGAACGTAGAGGGTTTAGATACCACCTTGGTTCCCGAATTTACAGACTGGCTAGCCATTGAAGTCCATTAATTTAGCGCTTAGTTATTAAGTAGATTCTTCCCGGAGGAAAAGTCACTATGATTCAATATATTGGCCGAAAAGCCGCAGAACTTTTTGTTGTTATGCTTATCATTTCTTTCTTTTCCTTCGGGATTATTTATATCGCCCCCGGCGATATATCCAACATGTATATCAAGGAGTGGATGACCGATG
The DNA here is from genome assembly GCA_023622515.1 of Bacillota bacterium. Classification (GTDB taxonomy): domain Bacteria; phylum Bacillota; class Clostridia; order Saccharofermentanales; family DTU023; genus SFFI01. The sequence goes on from JAMNZB010000003.1 coordinate 1,444, forward strand.
AGGAAATTGCCATAGTACGCGCAGAACTCGGGGTTGACGAGCCCTTCCTGAAGCAGTATGGGAACTGGCTGAAGCATGCCTTGCAGGGGGATTTCGGTAAATCTGCCGCGAATGATCAGCCGGTTATGCCCCAATTGACCAGGAGGCTTCCTTCTACTGTACTGCTAATGGGGACATCCAGCCTCTTTGCTTTTCTAGTGGCCATTCCTCTTGGCCTCTGGTCGGGAAGACGCCCTAATTCTGCCCTGGACCGCTTTGTCAGCGGTTTATCCTATGCCGGTATTTCACTGCCATCTTTCTGGTTTGCCATGATTTTAATTATCATATTTTCCGGCAAACTGGGAATTCTTCCAAGTTCCGGTATGCATACTGTAGGAAGGACAGATTTTTGGGATGGGCTAAAACATATGATTTTACCGGTTTTAACCTTAAGTATTGGCTCTATTTCCAGTTATACCCGCTATATTCGGGCAAACACCATGAAGGAGATGAACGAAGAATACGTTGTAACAGCAAGAGCGAAGGGATTGCGAGAAAACGGAATCCTCAAGAAGCATGTCTTAAAAAATACCCTCTTGCCGATTATTACCATTCTGGGTATGAGCCTCCCCTCTCTTTTTACCGGCTCTTTTATTACGGAAACGATCTTTGCCTGGCCGGGCATAGGTAGTTTTGCCCGTGAAGCCATTGGTAAAAGAGATTTTCCCATTATTATGGCCTATGTTATGATTTCCGGTTCCCTGCTGGTTATCGGCAATTTTATTGCCGATGTCCTCTATGCTGCCCTTGACCCGCGAATCCGCAAGGAATAATTGAAGGAAGTAATCCGATGAAAATGACAACTAAAGAACTTAGTCCTGCTGCATTCAAGCGAGTGCAAGTCCAGGCAGATAAGATTGTGCAAATGGAAAAACATGGCCGGATAAGGCAGTTTTTCAGACTTTTGAAGAAACGAAAGTTAACTTGTTTTGTTTTAATTCTACTCCTTATCCTATTGCTGGCTTGTATTTTTGCCCCTTTGATTAGCCCCTACGACCCCAACGCTATTGATGCGACAAACCGCTTGCAGGCTCCGTCAAAGGCCCATCCTTTTGGTACGGATGAATATGGGCGGGATTATTTCACCAGGGCTTTATATGGTGGCCGGGTGTCTCTCTTAGTTGGTTTTGCCACCATGCTGGTGACTACCTTTGTTGGTGTAACCATCGGGCTTGTCTCCGGTTACTTAGGTGGGCTAGTGGATACCCTCTTGATGCGATTTACCGATATTTTTCTGGCTCTGCCAAGTATGCTGCTGATGATTGTGCTCAACACCCTGCTTTCTCCGAGCCTACCCACCTTAATCGCTACTTTAAGCCTTTTTTCTTGGGCTCGTGTAGCCCGGATTACCCGAGCGGAAACAATGGGAGTTAAAAATCGAGATTTTGTCATAGCCTCAAAAAAACTGGGGGCCAGTAATATTTCCCTCTTGTTTGGCCATATTTTGCCCAATATCAGCGGACCTATTATCGTTGCAGCAAGCTTGGGGATTGCCGGTGCCATTTTATCCGAGTCCTCTTTGTCTTTTATTGGTCTAGGCGTGCAGATTCCCCACGCTTCTTGGGGTTCGATGCTGCAAAATGCCCAAACAAAAATCCTGGATGCGCCTTTGATGGCAGTCTATCCCGGTCTTTTAATCTTTATTACGGTTTTAGGCTTTAATTTACTGGGCGATGTGCTCCGTGCGGTTATCGCACCCAAACAGGAGGCTTAATGATGACTTTACTGAATGTAGAAAATCTAACCATTTCTTTTCACACCGACCGGGGCCTTGTCCAGGCTGTACGTAATATTTCTTTTGAGCTGCGGCGTGGTCAAATTGTTTGCATTGTCGGTGAATCAGGCTGTGGTAAGTCGGTAAGCGCAAAGTCGCTCATGGGTTTAATTCAAGCCCCTGGTGTCATTCATCCGGAAAGCAAAATTCTCTTCGAGGGAAAGAATATCCTGGATTTTTCTGATGATGAATGGTGCGATTATCGCGGGAAAGACTGTACTATGGTCTTTCAGGATGCTTTGACGGCCCTAAATCCGACCTTAAAAGTGGGCCGGCAAATTGCGGAAAATCTGCTGATTCATTATCCCGATACGAGCAAGCAAGAATGCGAGCGGAGAGTCATCGACATCTTAGAAAAAGTAGGTATCCAAAATCCGGAGCTGAATAAAGAAAAATATCCCCACCAACTTTCCGGCGGTATGCGCCAGCGAGTTATGATTGCCATGGCTATGATTACAGAACCGGATATCATGATTGCTGACGAAGCGACAACAGCACTTGATGTTACCATCCAAATACAAATTCTCAATCTCATGAAGCAATTGCAAGGGGAACGCAACATGAGTATTGTCCTGATTACCCATAACTTTGGTGTCGTTGCTGAGATTGCGGACTATATTATCGTTATGTATGCCGGAAAAATTATGGAAAAGGGCAGTGTCTTTGATATTTTTTACCATACCCGCCACCCTTATACTTGGGCCCTTTTGAATTCTGTTCCGAGAATTGACTTGAACCGTGAGGAAAAGTTGGAATTTATTAGCGGCAAGCCTCCTAGCTTAATAGGCATTGGTGACGGTTGCCCCTTCTTCCGCCGCTGCCGTTTCGCTATGGCTGTTTGTGAACACCATATGCCGGAAGAATATGAAATCAGCGAAGGACACTCGACCTTTTGTTGGCTGGAGCATCCGCAAAGCGACAAGACGGGTGTTCCCTATTTTGAGGTGTAAGTATGCAAAAAAAGAAAATAACCTATGAAGTAAATAACGTATGTAAATATTTCACCTCGAAAAGGCACACGGTGAAAGCGGTAGACAATGTTTCTTTCAGCATCCGGCAGGGAGAAACCTTCGGTATTGTCGGGGAGTCCGGTTGTGGCAAGACAAGCTTGGGGAAAACCATGATGGGTATTTTGCCGATTGAATCCGGGGAGGTTCTCTTTAATGGTCAGAATGTCCACCGCCTGTCAAAAAAAGAAAACCTCGCTTTTTGTAAAAAAGCCCAGATGGTATTCCAGGACCCCTATGCCTCCTTAGACCCCACCAAGCAAATTCTTGATATTATCGGCGAGGGTTTGCGTATCCATGCTAAAAATATCAGCCGTAAGGAGAGGGAAGAGAAGGTCTACCAGTTGATTAACACCGTGGGCTTGAATTCAGAGCATGCCCTGCGCTACCCCCACGAGTTTTCCGGTGGTGAGCGCCAGCGTATAGGCATTGCCAGGGCCCTGGCGGTAGATCCGGAATTTTTACTTTGTGACGAGCCGGTGTCCGCCCTTGACGTATCCATTCAAGCACAAATTATCAATTTGCTGTCTGAGCTGAAGGCAGCCCGTCAGCTAACCATGCTTTTTATATCCCATGACCTGTCCATGGTAAAGTACATTGCCGACAGGGTTGGTGTCATGTATCTGGGCAATCTGGTTGAAGTATGTGACTGCGAGACCCTATATCGCGCTCACAAGCACCCCTATACGAAGGTCCTCATCTCATCGATACCGATTCCTGACCCGCAAAAGGCCCAGGAGAGAGACCATTCTGCTGTTATTGGGGAAGCCTCACTTAGCCAAATGCAAGAGTCCTGCCATTTCTATAGTCGCTGTATAAACAGGATGGATATTTGTAAAGAAAAAATACCGGCTCTGCGTGAAGTTGAACCGGGGCATTTGGTGGCTTGCCACTTGTATGACTAAGGCCGCTAAACTGTGCCTTAAAAATATTAGCGATAAATATTACACATGAGGGAGAAAGTTAGTGAATATTGAATTACCGAAAAATTTTGTTTCCTATGAAGAAGGCAAAAAGCGCGGCTTTATGCGCATGAAAGAGTTGAAAGAACAAGGGGCCAAGGTAGTTGGAAATTTTTGTTCTTTTGTCCCCATAGAGATTATCCGTGCCGGCGGTCTTGTTCCCGTTGGCCTTTGCTCTTTTGATGAGACCACGATACCGGCTGCAGAACTTCACCTGCCCAGGAACCTCTGTCCCTTGATTAAAGCAAGCTATGGCTATGCTCTGACCGATACCTGCCCCTACTTTTATTTTTCCGACCTGGTTGTTGGAGAAACAACCTGTGACGGTAAGCGCAAAATGTTTGAGCTCATGAACGATATTAAGCCGACCTATGTTATGCAGCTGCCCCACGCCCGAACAGATGTAGCTCTACAAGAATGGCGGGGGGAAATTATTCGCTTTAAGGAAAAGTTGGAAGAGTTTTTCGATATCAGTATTTCCGAGGAGGCCATCCGTGAGCAGATTGCCCTGAAAAACAAGGAACGGGAGGCTACCAAAGCTTATCTTGAACTTGGTAAATTGAATCCGGTACCGATTAGTGGTTACGAGCGGAGCACACTTATTGATAGCGGAAGTTACTCCTTTAGCTTAGAAGACCGTATCCAAAGAGTTATCGACCGTACCCAGGAAGTTTTAGAAGATTATGAAAAGCGTAAGGAAAGCCTGGAAAAAGACCGGCCTCGTATTATTATTACCGGTTGCCCCTATGCGGGAGTGCGCGAAAAAATCTTAGGCAGGCTGGATGAATTAGGGGCCGATATTGTTGGCTTTGATACCTGTAACGGGATTCGTGAGAAGGTAGAGCAAGTCGATGAAAACGAGCCGGATATCTACTTAGCTATGGCGAGAAAATATCTTAATATCAACTGTTCCGTCATGAGTCCTAATGAAAGCCGTATTGACTTTCTGGAGAAAATGATTGATGAGTATGAGGCGGACGGGGTTGTGGAGGTAATATTACAAGCATGCCATACCTACAACGTAGAGTCCTACTATGTTAAGAAGATGGTTAGCGAGAAGAAAGGTAAAGCCTATATCAATATTGAAACAGACTACTCCCAATCTGATTCCGGGCAAATTAGTACAAGATTGGCTGCCTTTATGGAAACAATTTCCCTCTAGGAAAGAGAGGTCTTATGTTTTTATATATTGCTAAACGATGTCTTTACGCCGTTATCAGCTTATTCTTGATTATTACAATTACTTTCTTTTTGATTCGGATTATTCCGGGTAACCCTCTGGAAGCAATGACGGAGCAATTACCGGAAAAGGTTCGGGAAAATGTATTTGAACAGTATGGCTATAATCAGCCTTTGCCGGTGCAATATTATAAATTTTGGGAGCAATTGTTAACGGAAGGTGATTTAGGGGAGTCGCTTAAATACCGAGGTAGAAAGGTGACGAATACAATCACGGAGTATGCTCCGATTTCCGGACAGCTTGGTGCACAAGCCCTTTTTGTCGGGGTTATTATCGGGGTTACTTTGGGCTATATTGCGGCCTTTTCCCAAGGTCGTCTTCCGGACTATCTGGTTATGACCATTGCTATCTTGGGGGTGTCTGTGCCAAACTTTGTTCTGGCCTCCCTCTTGCAGTACTTTTTGGCGATTAAAGGGGGCCATTTCCCGATTACGGGCTGGTCGAGCTTTGCCCACACGATTTTGCCGACCTTGGCCCTATCTTTTAGTTCTGTTGCCAAATACGCCCGATATATGCGGGCTAATTGTCTTGATGTCATTAACCAAGACTATATTCTTACGGCAAGGGCTAAGGGAGCTTCGGGTTTCCGAGTTTGGCGGAAGCATATTTTCCGCAACTCCATCTTGCCGATTATCACTTTAATTGGACCGCAAATAGCTTTGATGTTTGGCGGCTCCTTTGTTATTGAGAAGATATTTGCCATTCCCGGCCTCGGTTCCTACTTCGTTTCTTCGGTCACAACCAGGGACTACCCCATGATTATGGGGCAGACTATTTTCCTTGCTGCCCTCTATATCCTTTCACTTCTGGTGGTCGATATTGTATACGGCTTAGTTGATCCGAGAATTCGTATTGCAAAAGAATCGTGAGGTGTCCATGTCTTATCAAGTACAAAAAGAAGATTTTGTTTTTTTAGATCAAAGAGAAAATAAAGAATTTGAAAGCATGCGCCCCAGTATCACCTACTGGCAGGATGCGAAAAGAAGACTATTCAAAAATAAGGTGGCGGTATTTTCTCTAATTTTGCTGACTCTGATTATTTTATTGTGTGTTTTTGTTCCCGTTTTTTCCCCTTATGAATATGAGGTTGGGGACCTGACCATCAAGAATCAAAGGCCGTCAGCAGAGCATTGGTTCGGGACTGACAAACTGGGGCGGGATATTTTTACCCGGGTCTTTATTGGTGGGCGAGTTTCTCTTATTGTCGGTTTTGTCGGCGCCTTTATTGATGTGGCAATTGGCCTCACCTATGGTGGTATTTCCGCCTACTTCGGCGGTAAAGTCGATACCATTATGATGCGTATTATCGAGGTCTTAAACAGCATCCCTTATTTGGTCCAAGTCATCTTGATTTCTCTTATTCTGGGCCAGGGAATCCTGCCGCTTATTGTTGCTATGACCCTAACCGGTTGGTGCTTTACAGCACGGCTGGTGCGGGGACAAATCTTGCAGATTAAGTCAGCGGATTATGTTTTGGCTTCAAAGGCTCTTGGCACCAGCCCGGCAAAAATTATTGCCAAACATATGATTCCTAATACGATTGGGGTCGTCATTGTGGCTATTACCTTTGATATCCCTTCCTTTATCTTTGGGGAAGCTTTTTTATCCTACATTGGTTTAGGTATTCAGTCCCCTATGACCAGTTGGGGTTCTCTAGCTTCTTCGGCCCAAACGACGATGACCTTTTATCCCTATCAGTTGTTCTTTCCGGCCCTCCTGATTAGTTTGACCATGTTGTCCTTCCAGCTTTTGGGAGATGGCTTACGTGATGCGCTGGATCCCAGTATGAGAGTGTAGGTGGAGATATGACCCTTTTAGAAGTAAGAAATTTAGCGGTATCCTTCCATACCTATGCCGGAAAAATTCAGGCTGTCCGTGACGTAAGCTTTTCTTTAGAAGCCGGCGAAACCTTGGTGGTTGTTGGCGAATCCGGCTGTGGTAAGTCGGTTATGTCGAAATCGCTGGTCCACTTATTACCAAAGCGTATTTCAGAAATTAGTCCGGAAGCAGAAATCCTGTTTGAAGGAAAAAATATTGCCCACTACTCAGAAAGGCAGATGCAGAAAATACGAGGAAAAGAGATTGCCCTAATCTTTCAGGATCCGATGACCTATCTTAATCCTACGATGAAGGTGGGCAACCAAATTGCTGAAAGCATTATTATCCATGAGGGGGTATCCAGGCGAGAAGCGATTCATAAAGCCATAGAGCTCTTGCAATTGGTACGTATCCCTGAGCCTGAAAAACGGGTATTCCAATATCCCCATGAGTTTAGTGGCGGCATGAGGCAGAGGGTAGTTATAGCTATAGCCCTCGCCTGTGAACCGAAACTGCTCATTGCTGACGAGCCGACAACGGCCCTTGACGTGACAACCCAAGCGGACATTATGGACCTCTTACTGGAAATTCAAAAAGTACGTAATACGGCAATCATGCTGATTACACACGATTTAGGTCTGGCGGCGGAAGTTGCTGATAGGATTCAGGTGATGTATGCCGGTCAGCTGGTTGAGAAGGGGAGCAAGGAGGATATTTTCCGGCGGGCAAGGCACCCCTATACCAACTGCTTACTCCGCTCCATTCCCACCATGGAGGATGAGCGGGGGGATTTATACTCGCTTAGAGGGAAGCCCCCTGATTTGCTGAATCCTCCTACTGCCTGTGCCTTTTCTGACCGCTGCGATTATGCGATGCCTATTTGCCGCAAACAGCTGCCGGAGTTCTTTTCTGTAGCTAGTGGACACCGGTCGCGCTGCTGGCTGGAGCATGAGTTTGCCCCAAGCGTTCCTTGGATAAGCCGGGCTAAAAAGTAAGGAGTAAGGCAAAAATGAATACCGTACAAGATAGAAAAATAGAACAAGAGCTGAAGCCGGTACAAAATACGAAAACATTAATTAAAGTAAGGGAGCTTTCCAAGTTCTTTCGCTTAGACCGCAAACATACCCTTAAAGCTGTAGACCAGGTCAGCTTTGATGTCTATAAGAATGAAACACTTGGGGTTGTTGGTGAGTCCGGTTGTGGTAAAACCACTCTGGGGAGGACCATTCTTGGTCTCTATGATAAAACGTCGGGTGATGTTCTCTACGATGGCCTTAATGTCCATGAATGTTCCCGTGCAGAGCGTCAAGCCTTTAAAAGAAGGGCGCAAATTATTTTGCAAGACCCCTATTCTTCTCTGAATCCCAGAATGGCTGTGGGGGATATTATCGCTGAAGGTGTTGATGCCGGTGGCCTCTACCAGGGGGCTGACCGACAAAAAAGAATATACGACTTATTGAATATTGTTGGTTTAACGAAAGAGCATGCCTCCCGCCTGCCTCACGAATTTTCCGGCGGCCAACGCCAGCGGATCGGGATTGCCCGTACCCTGGGAGCAGAACCGGAGTTTATTGTTTGCGATGAGCCCATTTCTGCCTTAGATGTATCCATACAGGCTCAAATTGTCAACCTGTTAATTGAACTTCAAAGAGAATACAAGTTGACCTATATGTTTATTGCCCATGATATGTCCATGGTCCGCCATATTTCTGACCGTGTTGCCGTAATGTATCTGGGCAGTATTGTTGAGCTAACCGATTCTCTAGAACTCTATCGCAAACCCCTGCACCCTTATACCCAAGCCCTTATCTCGGCCATTCCCAGTACCGACCTTGACAATCCGGTAAAATCTCGCCGCATCCGCATGGAGGGTGAACCGCAAAGTCCGATTAATGTAGGGGCTTCCTGTAAGTTTGCTAAACGTTGCCAACATTGCATGCCCATCTGTACTGAACAGCTTCCCCCACTAAGAGAGGTAGAGCCAAACCACTTTGTGGCTTGTTTCCTCCACGAGGGGACCTAGAAGAGGTCAGCCGGATCGTTTTATAGGCTTATAAAGAAAAACACATGGAAGCTTTACTTCCATGTGTTTTTTTGGAGCGTCTGCTTTGTTAGCAGATGGGAGGTCTATTTCTCAATGTAGGCGTATTTGTAGACGATGCTGGCAAAGTCGGGGAACATTAGACCCTTAACATAGGGTTGGATAAAGGTGTTGCTGGTTTGGTAGGAGAAGGGGGCGATGGCCGCATCTTCAATTAAGAGGATTCTTTCTGCTTCTACAAAGTTCTTCATCCGAAGTTCGGAATCCAGGCTTTCATTTGCCTCTACGACGAGGGCATCATATTCTTCATTACTCCAAGCGATGGGAACAATTTTATTACCGGTCATCCAGAGGTTGAGGTACTCAGAAGGATCATTTTGTCCTGCCCCCCAGGATTTGAAGCCGAATTCATATTCAAGCTGGCGGTTTCTCTCTTGGAAAACCGGCCACTCGTCGGGGTCAAGCTCAACATTCACCCCAAGGACTTCTTGGAAGCGTTGTTGGAGGTACTCGACAAAGGCTCTGTCTTGATTATCGGGGTACATTAAGGTAACGCTTAAATCAGCGGGGTCTTCGCTCAAACCCAGCTCTTTAAGCCCTTCAACCAGCAGTTCTCTGGCATCGTGTTCGGCAGCAAAATCTTGGATGGGTTCACCGGCTGCTTCACGGAAGTTTTCACCATCGCAGACAATAATAGGTGCACACCAGCCGTAAGCGGGAATGGTAAGGCCTTGGTCCAACACATTGGACATTTCTTCGCGGTCAAGAGCAATACTGAAGGCCTGTCTTACCTTTACATTGTTGAAAGGTTCAACTTCTTGGTTAAAGAAGAAGTAGCTGGTTCTGGCTAAAGGCTTGGAGATACGGGTATACTTTTCCTCGGCTTCGAGAAGCTCAATCCATTCGAGACTTTTGCTTTGGATGATATCAATATTTTCGTTGGTAAATTCACCCATTAAAGCGGTTTCTTCTTGGATAATCTTAAAGACTAGGCGGTCAAGCTTGACAGAGTCAGCATCCCAGTAATTCTCATTTTTTACTAAAGCGATTTCGTTATTGTGAATCCAACCTTCGACTTTAAAAGGACCTGTACAGAGGAGATTTTCCGCTTCGGTACCGTAAGATGAACCAAATTCATCAAGAACATCTTCACGCTGGGCGTTTATCAGTCTTCCGCTGCAGAAGTCTAAGAAGTAGGGAACAGGGTATTCCAAGGTGATTTGCAAGGTTTTATCATCAAGAGCCTTAATGCCGACTTCGTCAAGGTCCACCTCGCCTGCAGCGGCCTTTGTAGCATTTTTAATATGGCGCATTTGAGAAGAACTGGGCGAGGCTACTTCCGGATCAAGAATTCTCTTGGAGCCGAGCTCAAAATGATGGGCGGTAACTTCTTCGCCATCTTCCCATTGCATTTCGCGAAGAGTGAAGGTCCATTCAAGACCATCTTCGCTGGCTTCCCAGGATTCTGCCGCGGCAGGGGCGACAACCGTGTTTCCCTCTTCGTCGGTTTCGATACGGGTTAGTGATTCCATGATTTGAGCAAGAACAGTGATGGAGTAGCTATCGGTGGTTCTGGCTACGTCAAGGGAGTCGGGTTCTGTACCCAGGGAAAGCGTTAAGGATTGTTCCGGTTCAGCTTTTACCAGAGGGCTGATCAATAGGGAAATAAGGAGTGTTGCTGCAATGAGCAGGGTGAAAAATGCAGTTCTTTTTTTCATGAACAATATTCCTTTCTTGTTATGTGTTTGTGGCTTTTACACCACTGTTTATTATAAGAAGTGTACCCTTGTTTATTCAAACAGTTTTTATAGGTTATCACGATTGATTAGTGTAATTATTATATGGGGTCGTAGAAATAGCACAAAAAGCAACAAGCGTTTCAAAGGGTTTTATGCAGGTTGGTGAGATGTTTTGGGCTTTTTAATTTATTGATTTTACCGATAAGTAACCTTTGACTTATCGGAGGCTAATAGGGATAATAAGATGCGGTTATACAAGTTTGTGTAGCAAAAAAAATGAGTGAAAATATTCTATGTAGAAAGGGTATAGAAAGATGAAAAGAATGCGAATATTCTTAAGTGTATTGCTGGTTGCCATCCTGCTTGCCGCTCCTTGTACGAGTGTTTTTGTTAAGGCAGAAGCAGAGCAAGTTTTTGTACGTGCCTTAGGGGCTGAGCCGGATTCCCTGGATATGGCTAAGACGTCAGACGTTTATTCCGCTACAATACTTCTCCAAGTAGTGGAAACCTTAACCCGTGTTGAGCTCGATGAAAAGGGTGAGCGTGTTATTGTGCCGGCCGCCGTGTCCTCAATCCTGAAACGGCCTCGCCAATCGCCAACCAATTATTCCATTTCAAAAATGCCGAGCAAGCCAATTTAGGCGAACTTTCCTTAGATGAAGTAGGTATAGAGTCACTTGATGATAAGACCATCCAATTTACACTGGAATACCCTCTGCCATATTTCCTAAATTTGATAAGCAACCGGGAAATGCAACCCCTGCGTGAAGATTTTGTAGAAGAACTTGGTACTTCCCATGGAACAGAGGCGGAATATGTGCTCTCTTGTGGACCCTTCCGCGTTGAATCATGGGTGCATAACAGTGAAATTGTTCTCGCAAAGAATGAAAACTATTGGGATGCGGAAGCCGTAAAACTGGAAAAAGCTATCTTTAAAATAATCCAAGAAGAAACGGCCCTTATGGGTGAATTTATGAACGGCACCATCGATTTTGTTGATGTGGGCACGGCGGAGTGGATTGAAGTTCTCGAGGCTGAAGAAAAATTTGAGCGTATTACCAAACTCCAGCCCCGTACAGCCTATTTCTTCTTCAACCAGGGAGAAGAGCCCTTTAAGAGCGCGAAAGTCAGACAAGCTTTCAGCATTGCCCTGGATCGTGAAGAGTTAAATAAAGAACTCCTACAAGATTTGACTGTTGCTGCCTATGGTTGGGTTGCTCCCCCTATTGAGATTGACGGCCAAAATTTCCGTGAAGCTGTAGGTGAACCGGTGCAAGATTTAATGGATGCTAACCCCGATCCCCGAGCCTTGCTTATTGAAGGACTGAAAGAGCAGGGGCTCAGCGAAGATCCCGCTGATATCACCGTCCAATTAATGTATCCGGATAGAGAGTCTAAAGAATTTGTCGAATATCTCCAACAACGCTTTCAGGAAGTTCTTGGGGTAAATATTGAACTTGACCCTGACGAGTGGCCCGTCTTCCAAGAGAGAAATCGCCAGCTTGAATATGTCTTCGGCTTTAAATCTCGTGGTGGCTATTATAACGACCCCTTGACCTTCATGGATTTATGGATAACAGGTAATAAAACTGTTCCTATTAACTGGTCTAATACCGAATACGACACTCTGGTCAAAGAAGCTTCCACCAGCATTGATCCGGAAGAGCGCTTAGAGAAGTATCGGGAAGCAGAACGCATCTTACTCATAGAAGATTGCGCCATTGCTCCTTACGCCTACTCAACCAGCAACTACTTCATCCAACCGGAAGTCAAGGGTCTGATGATTCCCGACTTCGGCGAAATTGTTCTAAAACATGTCTACATTGAGGAGTAGATAAATATAGGCCAAGCTGAAGGAGATAGGTCTAAGAAAGCACTGCTTAGCGGAAAGCCAGGCAGTGCTTTTTGCTGATTCAAAGGGGAAGGGTCTCTTCAAAATAGCCTTTTTCAAGAGCCTTATTCCGCTTCCTATAGTCTTATCCATTAGCCAATTTTGCCAAATTATTATCCTCATACTGTAAGCGATACAGGTCATAATATAGGCCTTTTGCCTTGATGAGTTCTTCATGCTTTCCTTGTTCGGCAATTTCCCCCTTATGCATGACGATGATCTTGTCGGCATTCTTTATGGTGGAAAGACGGTGGGCAACAATAAAGGTGGTGCGGTCCTTAACCAGGTTAGCAATCGCCTCCTGAATAAGCTCCTCGGTATCCGTGTCGATGCTGGCTGTGGCTTCATCCAAAATGAGAATGTCCGGCTTGTGGACCAGGGCCCTGGCAAAGCTGAGTAGCTGTCGTTCGCCGGCTGATAGGGTCGAGCCCCCCTCAGTAACTTCATGATTAAGCCCGTCCGGATGTCGGTCAATGAGCTTATCCGCATTAACGTATTTTGCCGCCTGGCAAACCTCGGCGTCACTAATCCCCTTGGTTAATAGTTTAATGTTATTACGAATATCTCCGCTAAAGAGGAAAACATCTTGTAAAACGGCTGAAATACGCTCTCTTAGCTGATATTTGTCATAGGACTTGATATTTTTACCATCAATGCGAATTTCTCCGCTATCTACGTCATACAGACGGGAGAGTAAGTTAATGATTGTGGATTTACCGGCCCCGGTGGCTCCGACAAAGGCAATGGTTTCTCCCGGTTCTGCTGTGAAAGAGACGCCTTTTAAGACTTCTTCGCCCTCAACATAAGAGAAACGTACATTGTCAAACTCGACATATCCCTCAAATCGGTCAACGGGGAGGGCTTCGTAATTTTTAACCACTTCCTCCTCCTCAAAAAGCAAGAATATTCTTTCAATAGAGGTAAGAGAAGATTGCAAAACATTGAACTTTTCCGCCAGGTCCATGATGGGACGAAAGAGTTTATCCACATACATGGTAATGGCTATAATAATCCCTATTTCAATAGTCCCTTCCCTGGCCATGCGACCACCAAATAAAATAACCAGGAAAAGAGCCACATAGTATAAAAAGTTTATAACCGGGCGGAAGATAGCGTACAAACTCAATTCTTTTCTTGCTGCTAGCCGGTATTCTTCATTGGTTTCAGCAAATTGATCAACAAATTTCTCCTCTTGATTAAAAATTTGAATGGTTTTAATGCCCATAAAGTTTTCATTTAGGGCGGTATTAATCTGGGCCAGCTTGACCCGAACTTGTCGGTAGGCCTTGCGCAGCTTTGTGCGGAAGATATAAGTCAGGACGGCAAGTGGTGGCACAATGGTTAAGGCGATGAGGGCAAGTTTAACATTATAGCGGAACATCATGTAGCCACTGCCGATAATTAAACCGAAATCGGAAAGGACAGTAACGATAACGTTGGTGTAGAGCTCGTTAATGTTTTCTAAATCATTGGTCATCCTGGTGACCAGGCGGCCGGTGGGGTTTCGTTCGAAAAATTCCAAATCCAGTTTTTGCAAGTGGTTAAACAGATCACTGCGGATGCTAAAGATAACCTTTTGTCCAATAAAGCTTAAGGTGTTTTGCTGGATGAAGGAGGCGGCAAAGCCCAGAATGATTAAAACAAAGAGAAGGATAGCCAAGGCAAAGAGTTTGCTGAAACGGTGGTTCTTGACCTCCTCAATTTTTTTGCTATCAAGCTCATAATCAGCCCCCTCAATATTGAGGACGGTTTTTTCCTCTTTGGTATTTTCATCAAGCTCGATGGTCCTTGTTTCGATATAGTTTTCTTCTGCCTCAGGTGCAGAACGGCCGACAGTATAGTTTTTCTCGTTAAAACTAAAGCCGGAAGAACTTTCGATGATGGCCACACGTTTAGGATTCAAATAATCGTCCAAACTGCGTTGAACAAGGTAAGGCTGTAATAAATTTGAGGCCGTTACTGCAATAAGCAAAAGGACGCACATAATGAGATGCTTTATCCAAGGCTTGGTATAGCCCATTAATTTTTTTAAATTAGATAAGTCTGCATCTTTTTTTATTTCTTGCTCGGCAAAAGCTTTTCTACTCATAGCTAGCTCCTTCCCTAGGAACAGTATGTTGAAGAATTTGTTCCTCCAGTTGTTGCTTCCTGTATAGGCGGGCATAGGTGCCTCCCCGCTCAAGGAGCTCCTGGTGGGTGCCCTCTTCGATAATGCACCCCTCTTCCAGTACAATGATGTGGTCTAGGTGAATTAAAGACGATACACGGTGGCTTATGACAATACGGGAATACTTGTCGGATTCAGCTTGTAAGGCTTGTAAAATCTGACTTTCCGTTTTGGTGTCGACCGCGGATAAGCTGTCGTCAAAAATCATAACGGGAGAGTCCTTGTATAAAAGGCGGGCAATGGCTGTTCGCTGGCGTTGCCCGCCGGAAAGGTTTACTCCGCGCTCGCCCAGCAAGGTTTCGTAGCCCTGGGGAAAGCCCATGATTTCATCGTGGACCTTGGCCGTTTTGGCAGAAGCCACAACCCTATCCATATCAAACTCTCGAGCTGTAAAGGCAATATTGTCCTTAATTTCCCTGGAAAAAAGAAAGACATCCTGGGGAACACTGCCAATGATTTCTCTTGTATCTTTTATCGAGATGTCATTGATATCAACCTCGCCGATATAGATTTTCCCCCTGGGGATGTTATAGAGCCTGGTCAGCAAATCGATAAAACTTGTTTTTCCGCTTCCGGTGTGGCCGATAATGCCTAGGGAGCTTCCGGCAGGAATATCGACAGAGATATTTTTAAGGGTGGCCTCCTTTTCCCCCTTGTAGGTGAAGGAGAGGTCCTCAACACGGATAGAGGAATCTTTAGGCTGCATGATGGTTTTGTTGTCGCGAAGTTCGTTCGGGGTATCGAGAATTCTGTTGATTCGTCCGATGCTGGCGGAGCCTCGCTGGATCATATTGGCAAACATACCAAAAGCCCGCATCGGCCAAAAGAGCATCTCCAGATACTGTAAGAAGGCGACAAGGTCACCGAGCGTAATAATTCCTTTAATGTTGGCATAACCCCCGATAAGAATGCCGAGTATCATCGACAAAGAGCCGATAAAATTAATTAGTGTATTTTGCATGGTGTGGGTTTTTACCAGGTCCAAGTGACGACGCAAATTCTCATGATTTTTTTGGTTAAAATCAGCAAGATTTTCTTCTTCTTGGGCAAAGGATTTAATGACTTCTATTCCGGCAAAAGACTCTTGTACCTTGTCGGAAAGAATAGCGAAGCCTTCTTGTACAGAGCGGAATTTCCGGTGTATTTGCCTACCCATCAGGACGACGACAAGGGCGATAAAAGGCAGGGGCAAAAGGGCAATCAAAGTCATGGTTACATTGGTAGTACCGAACATAACGATAACTGTGGAAACCGTGACGAAAACAGCATCAAAACTCATGACAATACCCATGCTAAAGGTTCTTTTTATGGTGTTAATATCATTTGTAGCATGGGCCATCAAGTCCCCTGTCTTATTCTCGTGATAGAAATTTTGGGGCATGTTAACCAGATGCCTGAACAGCTTATCTCTTACCCAGGTTTCAATGTCGGCAGCTGTATAAGAAATCGTCGCACGCCAACCGTAGCGTAACAGGGCAAGTCCGACCCCTGTGATAAGAATCAATGTAGCATATTGTATTAAGTCTAAATCAGTAATAGTTTCCGTGAGAATGGAATCTGTTACAAACTTCAGGATCTGGGGAACAATTAGCTGCAATAGATTAACAATTAGTAAAAAAATAATGCCCAAGCCATAACGTGGGATCTTTTTTACCAAAAAATCCTTTAAGTGTCTTAACATAAATTTCTCTCCTTCAACAGGTAATTGTATCACGAAAAGAGATTATTTATGCAGACTTTTCAATGGCTATAGATTTGCAAGCAAGGGAATAACTAGGCTTTGCTTTTTATTTGCCGGATTTTTTCTTTTCAATAATTTGAGCGGCTTCTAATTCTGAAGCGGACCGAATCAGGTTTTTCCCAAATCTTTTTTCCAATGAATGAAGGGTTTTCTCCAGAATCTCGTGTTTTTTCCTTTGTACTTTTTTTTCTGCCCCTAAATCAAAAAAACTTAGCTGTTCGTAGGCCCTTTGACAAAAATTGCTTACCGTAATTCCGATTAACCTAACCGGCCGGCTTTCCAGGGAGTCAAATAGGGCAGCGGCTATCTCGTAAATGCTTTCTGCTGACCTGGTCGCATCTACTGTTTTGGAACGGGTAATCGACTGCATATTGCCGTAGGTAAGTTTAAGGCTTATGGTCTGACAAAAAAGCTCTTCAGCATGCAGCTTATGACTAAGTTCCCTGGCATATAAACGCAATAAACTTTTTAAAAAAACTGAATCTGTGCTGTCTTTTTGCAGCGTTCTTTCTTGCCCTATTGATTTCGCACTATTCTCATAATAAGGAGTAACAGTACGCGGATCCTCGCCTTTGGCGATAGCCAGTATTTGTTTTGCCGATTTCCCGTACTGCTGTAAAAAGAGGCTTTCTGCAGACAAAAGCTGGCGAACGGTCACAATCCCTATAGCCTTTAGTTTTTGACTAGTGACCTTACCAACACCATGTAATACGGAGACTTTACGGTCAAGGACCAAGTCTAGCCAAGCCTCCTTATCCGGAATGACAAACAGGCCATCAGGTTTTTTCTCTTCACTGGCGAGTTTGGCGCTGGCCATTGAGTAACCGACGCCAACGGAACAAGTTAAGTTTTCGCTGCTATAAATTCTTTCCTTAATTTCTTTCGCTATAGACTTAGCTTTGACAAAAGTCATTTCCTGCCCTGAAATATCAATATAGGCTTCATCAAAGGCTAAAAATTCAACACTCTCACTGTAGTTTAGCCATATTTCCCGAATTTTTTGCGATACTTCCGCATATAAATCAATCCGGGTTTTGAGGAAGACACCCTGGGGGCAGAGCCGGTAGGCATCCTTAATATTCATGGCTGAATGGATACCATATTTTCTTGCCTCATAATTGCAGGCAGCCACCACCCCACGCTGGTTGGGGAGGGCCCCGACAATAATAGGTCTACCCGCTATGGCGGGATTTTCCCGTGCTTCAATGGAAGCATAGAAAGCATCCATATCAACATGTAGTATTACCCTGGTCATCTATAGCCTTCCTAAATTTCTCTTAACAAGAATATACCACAAGTATCTCAATGAAGAAGCTAGGATGATATTCGAAAACAGGTCCGGTGTAAGCCATTGCCAAGGGTGATTTCCCAGTCTTTTCATGAAAAATGAATTAAAAATCAATATTCTACATTCACTTTACCGGGGCAAGCGCAATTAAACAAGCGCAATTAAATAAGAAAAAAGCCCCGAATACGCATAGTAGCCGGGGCTCTGAAGATATGGCGGGAACACGTGGGAATCGAACCCACCGGAGAAGCTTCTAACCCCTCTCAGACGGTTTTGAAGACCGCGGGGCACACCAGCACCCATCTGCTCCCGTTTACAAAGTCATCTTAAAAATGCTAAGAATAAGCCTTACAAAAGATAACAAATTTAGCCTCAATAGGCAAGTTGTAGAGGAATTTTGCCGGTAAAAGTTTTCCTTTGCAAAAAAAGAAGCCGGGCGGGGCTCTATTTCCGTAAAATGCAAGAAAAGCATCAGGTCGGATGGGAGAGGGCGGATAAGAGCATTTCCCGACAAGATAAAGTATAATGAAAAAACAAACCACTCTTTTGCAAGAGCTATTACTAGAAATAACGACTAGAAAACGACTAGAACTATTAACTAGAAACAACTAAGGAATATAGGAGTAATTCATGAAAGACCAACTGATTCGCATCACTGTAGCCAATGGGCAAGCCAGGGCCTTTATTACCCAAAGTAAAAATACTGTGGAAAAAGCCCGGCAAATTCATGGTTCGTCACCTGTGGTAACGGCAGCACACGGACGCTTATTAAGTGCAGCAGCCATGATGGGTATGACCCTTGGTGAGGAGGACGATAAATTAAGTATCATTGTAAAAGGATCAGGTCCGGTAGGCTCCATTTTAGTGACAGCAAATTCTCAGGGGCAGGTGAAGGGTATCCCGGAAAACCCCCAGGTTGAAGTAGCAAATAAAGCCAATGGCAAGCTTGATGTTGCCGGCTTGATTGGACCGGGAACCATCACGGTTGTGAAGGATATGGGAACAAAAGAACCCTTTTCAGGAACCGTAGAGCTCTTGAGCTCGGAAATAGCGGAAGACCTTGCCTATTACTACTTACAATCTGAACAGACTCCCTCGGCTTTAGCCTTGGGTGTCCACATAGCCAGTAATTATAGGGTGGAAGCCTCCGGCGGATATTTAATCCAAATGCTTCCTGATTCTGATGATGCGATTGCGGCAAAAATTGAAGAGAGGGTGATAGCCCTGGGCCCGGTTTCCGAGCTGTTCCTCAAAGGCTATACGGTTGAAAGTCTTGCTGATGCGTTGTTTTCCGAACTTGGCTATGACATAACCGAGCGACTAAACTTAGATTATGTTTGCTCCTGTTCCAAAGACAGGATGAAGGCTTTACTGCTTTCTTTAGGTAAAGAAGACTTGCTGGTCATGAAAGAAGAGGATAGTGGAGCGGAGCTTGTATGTCATTTTTGTAATTCAACCTATTATTTTACAGAAAATGACCTTGAAAGCTTAATTGAATTTTTAGGCGGCTAAGTCCGGATGAGAACAGCTAGCCGGAAGAGCAGAGTACACACCGAAGTCATACATACGGGATAAGGATATGGAGAGTGCCTAATGATAATTAAAGAGTTTACCTACCCCTCATCAAATGACGAGAGTATGTTATTTGCTACGGCTTATCTTCCGGAGAAGGCGCCTGTTGCTGCCCTGCAAATTCTTCATGGCTATGCAGAACACATTGGGGTCTACGCAAGTTTTATGCAAGAAATGAGCCGGGCAGGCTATATTGTTTTCGGTGCTGACCATATCGGTCATGGTCGTAGTGTCAGCGATGAAGCGGAAAAAATGGATTTCGGCTCTCTTGATGCCCTGGACTATATATTAGCTGATGCCCTTCAGCTCAAAAAACAAATGGAAAAGGAGCATGGGCCTAATTTCCCCTGTTACCTTATAGGGCACAGCATGGGCTCGCTGATTGCCCGTTGTCTCCTTATAACCCGGCCACAGGAATGGGATAAAGTTATATTAATGGGAACAGGGCATATCCCCTATGAAGAAGCACAAGTGAATAAACAGAGCTTAACACCGCTCATCAAGATTTTCAAAGGTTCCAGGAAGAGCCTTTTTGTTAACTTCTTAGGGGTTGGTAAGTACAACGGCCACTTTATAAAAGAGCGAGACCATTCGGCCTGGACTTGTTCCGACAAGGCGGTTTTAGAAGCGAAAAAAGATGATCCGCTGCGCGGGTCTATCGGTTCGCTCTACACCTTCTATGTATTAAATGAGATGTTTCTCTTAACGGGGACTAGTGATGAACTGGCTAAGATGGACAAAGTAAAGCCGGTGTATTTTATTTCCGGTGCAGAGGATGCCTTCGGTGGTTTTGGAGAAGGAGTCAGGGAGGTATATGAGCAGTTTGCGGCCGAGGGTATGGAGAATATTGCCCTAAAGCTTTACCCGGAGGCCCGCCATGAAATCTTATTTGAATCTTGCCAAGATGAAGTTATCGCAGATATAAAAGCATTTCTGGAGAGATAAAGCCTATGAAAAAAATAGAGAGGCGAAACCGTTTAACAGCGCTTGCTGCTGTGGCACTGATTTTGCTGGCTGCCGTAATACGAAATAGCTCTCTGTTTAGCGAGTTCTATCTTAACCAAGTAGCCTATATTCTGGTCTATCTTATTTATATAGGCCTGATTACAGCTTGGACAGTCTCCTTAAAACAAAGAATCATGCAGAAAAATATTCTTCGCTACCTCCTTCTCATTGCCGGCCTGATGATGTTTTGGATTGTGGTACGTACGGTTAAATTCAAATTTACCCCTGATGACTCAATATATGAACGAATTTTCTGGTACGCCTACTATATTCCTTTGATCTTCATTCCCCTTCTTGGCTTTTACATTTCACTATGTCTGGGGAATGATGAAAAAAACCGACCGGAAAAGCGTTACTTATTCCTGCTTATCCCGGCTGTAAGCCTGGCTTTTATTTTTTTAAGCAATGACTGGCATCAACGGGTTTTTGTCTTCCGCCCTGATATGGACAATTGTACTGTAGATTATCGTTACGGCCTTTTTTATTATGTGGCGATGACCTGGTTTTTTTTCTTCTCTTTCCTAGCCTTACACATTACGACGAAAAAGAGTCGCAGCCAATTGCCTAGCAGGCGGGCTTTTGTCCCCTTGCTGATTATTTTTTCCGGTATTTTCTATGTATTTGCCTACATATTTTTTGATTTTCGTTTTATAGAAATGACGGCCATGTCTTGCTTCCTCATAGCGGCCGTCTTGGAAAGCCATATTCGTAGCGGCCTGATTCCCTCAAATGCAAGATACGATGTCTTGCTGGACTACTCTTTGCTTGATATTCAGCTGCGTGACCTGGCAGGTCAAGTCCGCTTTGGAACGGACAAAAATTTTTCCCCGGATAAGGATGACTTTTTCCAAGGACTGCAGACCGGCCAGCTGGAGGGTGATGAGACTTGGGAATATCACTCAGCGCCGATACAAGGCGGTTATGTCCTTTGGCGAGAAAATATTGCTAAAATTACACGAACGAACAAACGTTTGAAGGAATACCGTGATTTTTTAGCGGAGAATAACCTGATTATCCGGAAAGAACTGGACAGCACTTCAGAAAGTCTCCGCATCAAAGAAAAGACGCGTTTATTTACTCTAATCCGCGAAAAGACCAAGCGGCAGCTTAGAGAAATCGAATGGCGTTTGGCCATGATGCCTGAAGATAATCCTGAGGTCTGTAAAAAAATGCTCACGGAAATATGTTTTTTTGCCAGCTTTATTAAGCGACGCGGCCATTTGCTTTTGCTGAAAGAGGAATCGCTTTTTGCCGGCAGCTATGAGTTGTATCACAGCCTGGGAGAGTCCTGCCGCATGCTGGAGGCCCTTGGCATAAGCGGGGAACTAGCTTTTCCTGATGAGTTTTTCCTTCCGGTTGATATTATTGAAGTATGCTATGTTTTTTTTGAACAAGCTGTAAAGGATAATTTAGAAAGCTTGGAGAGAATTTCTATTAGCCTTGAAAACGGAAGGAAAACATACAGTTATATCATTGAAATGACCTTTAAGGAGGGGTGTAGTTTCACTTGGGAGAAGAGGGGAAAAGAAGAGCTTGCCCTGCTAGGCGGAGAACTGACTTTCACTAGCAAAGAAGAGGGTCTTAGCAGCTTAATACTTTCTTTTGCTAAAGGAGGTGACAGTCAATGACCTTCTTTACTCTGCCTTATCCGCTTCAGTTTTTGTTTGTAGCTTGGGTTTTTTTCTTATATATTCCCTTGCTGCTTATTATTTTTCTCAAAATTTATCGAGCTTTGCCCCTGCGGGCTTACCTTCCTGATTTATTTTGCTTGCTGCTCTTGATGCTGGATAGCTATACTCTTGTTGCCTCTTCGTCAGCAAGGCTGAGGGGGTATTCCGGAATACCCTACCAAGATTTCATGACCTCTCTGCCTATTATTATCCATCTTGGCGTTGTAATCTTCGTTAGCATATGGTGTATTAGACGTTTTTATGAGAATAACAAGCAGAATACAAATACCTTAACAATAAACTCTGTGCGTGAAGCCTTGGATAATTTACCAAGTGGCCTCTGCCTGGCTTTGGACAACGGAATCCCTGTTTTTACCAATAGGCAGATGTATTCTTTAGCTGCTCAAATAACCGGTGAATTCTTAAGCAATCTCCATATATTTTGGGAACAATTATTGCAGCTGGGAGAAAGGATTGGTGGTGATCAAAGGCAAGTAATCCTTTTCTTACCGGGCGGTCAAGCCTGGCGTTTTATCAGGGAGGAGCTTATTGTAGAGGAGGAAGTTTTTGTCCAAGTAGTGGCTATGGATATTTCTCGTTTATGGGCGATATCCAAGGAGTTGGAGAGAGAGAATAAGCAACTGGCCGGGCAACGAAGACGCTTGCGCCAACTCTTGGAGAATATCGTAGAAATCCGCCAAAGAGAAGAACTTTTGTCATCAAAAATCCGTCTGCACGACCAACTCGGTAAAGTCATATTAACGACACGACATCATCTCGAAGGTGAGTTGTCAAAGGAAGCTTGCCAAACGCTTGTGACCATGTGGAAAGAACTTATTGATGGTCTGGGGGTCGATGTTACTTCAGGAGATGGGAAAATGGAAGCACTAAATGAATTGATTAATGTCGCTTCTGTTCTTGGTTGTGAGATTTCATTTATTGGGAATTTTCCGGAGCAAGACGGTATTTTTCTGGCTGCTGTCCGCGAGGCCTTGACCAACGCTGTCCGCCATGCCAAGGCGAGCCTGCTGACTGTTTGTACCGAAGAAAGAGAGGGAGATACCCAAGTTGTTATTTTTGATAACGGCAGAAAGAAGATCGGGAAATTTGTCGAGGGAAGTGGACTTTCCACTTTAAGAGAGAGGGTAGAACTTATCGGGGGGACCATGGATGTTGACAGCACTTCCGGTGTCCGCCTTACAATAACTGTTCCCAGAAAGGGGTTAGTCCGTGGTTAGAGTTTTAATTGTTGATGATTCTCTCATAGCAAGGAATATTTTGACATCCATTGTTGCAGAGTCGAAAAGCTATAGGCTTGTACAAGCTTTAGAAAGTGCAGAAAATGCCGTAGTTTACTGTATGTCAGGAAATGTCGACCTGATTTTGATGGATGTCTATACCTTGGGGGGAGAAAGCGGTCTGAAAGCGGCCGAGAAAATCAAGCGGCTTTATCCGCAGATAAAAATTATTATTATTACTTCTATGCCGGAGGAGTCCTTTATTCGCAAGGCCAAAGAAGTTGGATGTGAGAGTTTTTGGTATAAGGATGCCGGTGAAGAAGAGATTCTTCATGTGATGGACCGGACGATGGCCGGCGAATCGGTTTATCCTGAACGTACCCCTGTTGTCAAAATCGGCTGTGCAGAAAGTACAGAATTTACCCCCAAAGAATTAGAGGTCTTACGCCTTTTGAGTACGGCGAAAAACTACCGGGAACTAGGAGAAAAACTAGGTATTTCTGAGCGGACGGTGCGTTATCACCTCAGTAATCTGTTGCAGAAAACCGGCTATGAAACACCTATGCAGCTTGTCTTTGATATTGCTCAAAAAGGCTTTATGGTTAGTTTTCGAGACGAGTAGCCGGCTTTACTTTCCCTTTCTGGCCAATGTTTATGCCCTGTCATATCCGACAGGGTATTTTTTTGGCCTTTTGCTAAACTAGTCTTGAGACCAAGCTTAAGGAGGAAGTATGAATCCCTTTATTACCGACAAAGTTAATCAGAAGAGCCCTTTCAAGAAACCGTCCCTGTATTTTTGTGCCCTGATGGCTGTTGCCTGCCTGGCTGTCTTTCCCGGTTTGATTAGTGAAGGAAAGGGTGACTCCGCCTTTTTAGGGCTGGGGATTGCTTTTCTCTTTGCCCTCCCCCTTATCAAAGAGTTAAGAGCTATGCGTGAACGAAACTATGCCCGGGAAATTGCCTCTTATCTTAATGGCCTGCCCGCACAAACTATTGATATGGAGACAATGGAAAAGAAAATTCCTATTGCAGAGCCTGTAAAGAAATTGGCAAGGTGCATTGATAAAGGCTATCTGACCAATGTAAGCCTGGATTGGGAACACAAGATAGTTGTCCTGACGGCAAAAAACAGATTGGTAGAAAAAGAACAATATATAGAGGTAAGATGCAATAGTTGCGGAGCCTCTAAACTCATGATCAGAGGGCGCATTGCCAATTGCGACTATTGTGGCAGCCCTCTTGTTGGTACAGAAAAGCAGGATATATAGCAGAATTCCTGCTCCTAAAAACGAATACACGAGGAGGACGGGGTTATGAGGAGATATGTAAAATATATAGCCGGAGCTATTATTGGTGTTTTATTGATTGTTTGGGGTGTTGTTACCTTTGGGAAAAGTGAAAGCGGCCCGGGTAGATTAGAGATTTTCACCGGTTCTTTAGAACTTGTTGAAGGGGCAGAGGATCCACTTTTTGATATCTATGTGGATAGTCCGATTTTAATACGTAAAGTTGAGATGTATCAAAACTATACCGATAGCGCAGGCTATGTGCAGCAAGATTTTTTTGACAGTAAGAAGACCGTTTTAGAAAGAGATTTGAACGATTCCTATGCCAAGGACGCCTCTTCCCTTTATAAAAATCCACCCTTTCCCGGTGATATGAAAAGTGAGGTTTTTTATGGGAAGGTGCGTATTGGTGATGAAGATATTTTCTTGAGTGACAAATACCTACATAAATTTTCCTTGGGCTCATATATCGATTTTGAAAAAGATAACCGGCACCAGGCTGTCAGCGGCTTAGAGGATGGTCCAAGGGTTAAGGATTTAGTTCCCCTTGATGACTATTCCTATGCTACTGTAGGTGGACGATATTGGGAAGTGGGCGACCTCCTGGTTACCTGGTATGGCTATGACCCGGCAGATTTTGCCGAAGTTTATACAGCAGCGGGAGATTTGGAGGGTAATATAATTGGCCCAAAGGGAGATAGCTATAGTTTTTTCTATGATAAGATTCTCACTCTGGATGAAATTGACGAACAATTCCGCAGTAGGATGTATAAGACAGGTATCGGCCTTGGGCTAGTCGGTGGGCTAGTGCTTATTCTTTCCGCTTTCTTCTTCCTTAAGGCTCGAAAGAAATGCTCGGCGGCGACCTTGCTTCACGATGAGTTTATAGCTGGGTCTCGCGGAGGGGAAAGTAGCGGTCAGGCTGAGGCAAAGACAGATAAGGACAAAGATTACACCGATGAGAAAGCATTGCTGAAAGAAATTTTGGTTGAAGATCTTGAAGATGAATAGAGTTTTGAGACAAGTAGGCCGGATGAAGCCTGGCTAAAAACGCCGGGCATGGCATTGTTTCAACAAAGAAAAATGGAGGTTATGATGAAAACAATTAGCAGATACCAAAGGCGCGTACTATTTACCCTCCTCTTATTAGCCGGCTTTTTTTCTCTTATTTCTCTACAAAATGTTGAGGCAAGGGGAAAAGAAGTAACTCGTAGAGGGGCAGACCTTGTTCACACTATTGATTTCAAGCAAGAAGTAAAAGAACGATATCCGGAATTACTGGAGGAAGAACCTCGGATAGCGGAGGACTTTAACCTGCCTTATATTCAGCTTGACAGTCCTGATGCCCAAGCGTTTAATGCTCAAATGCGGGAGATTGTAGAAGAAGCCTTCCGGGGTCTGGGCGGGGAATATTTGCCTTCCCTTTACGCAAAGTACAAGACATATCTATACGATGATTATTTATCCCTCCTCCTTACCGTCAGCGTTTGGACAGACAACAATATTTATTTTGAAAGGGCCTATTGTTTTCATTTACCAACAGGGAAACTGGTCAGCAATGAAGAACTCCTGGCTGATTTGGGCTATGAGGGTAAGAGTGTTGAACGGATAGCAGAAGATAGCCTTTTCTATTATAACCGCATCCACCAAGACTTTGACCGCGACTTAAGTCAGATGGAGAAAACCATGCTGGGTACCAGTCTGGATATGCTTTGGAGCGGTGAAAGCACGACTGAACTCTACCTTGATAATGTGGGCCGCTTAATGCTCAATCAAATGATTTTTGTTCCTGCCGGTAGCGGGCGAGCTTATACCCAGCTTGAAGCCTTGCAGCCTGTGCTGGCCGGAGAAGATGCACTGAATAGTCTTTATGCCGACATAGCAAAAGAGTTAGGCGACTTTGATCCCTATTCCGAGGCAGCGCCAAAAGCCCTGATTGCTTATGTCGGTGAGCAGGATTCTGATGATTATCAGACTGTCTCTGAAATTTTCATCAGGGTGGCAAGCCTTTTAGGTTCTTTCGAACGTTACAATGTCCCCAGCCTCCATTACAATCTTACCTATGAACCGGGGACCTATGAGTCAAAGATTGACGGCAGAGGCTTCTTCTTAGTCGTCCCCCGTCTGGAAAGACAGTTGACCGCAATCGGTTATGAGGGGCTTGACGCTTCTATTTCGCCACTACCTTATTGCAGTTTGGATTCGGTATCCTTGATCATCCGGGAGCTTGGTGTCGACGAAGCGGACTGGCTCTGCTATCTGAAAGATAGGAAGGAATTAATCGCCTTTCCTATCTTGGCTGATGAAGAGGGTGTTTTACATGATTTGCCGGCGGAAATTTATGATTTTAGCGACTATCTGCAAGGCATTGAAGATCTCCACTACTGGGGCGAACATTTCTATGATGAGTACGAGTCCTATTTGAGCTTCTTTAGGGAGTATGACTAAGGGAAAAGGAGGGAAAAGAATGATGAAACATATTTTTGGACATAAGCTATGGTATTCCTTACTGCTCTTGCTAGCTATCCTACTCTCAAACTTAGCCGGCATACTGCTATTCGGCAAAGAAACTGTCTTAGCAGAAAGCTTTACCATTATAGAAGAAGTAGACGCCCGTGATTATCTGAGCAAAAGATTTCCGAAAGCCTCGCTGGACAACTGGGATTTCGCTTCTTGCCCCACCATACCGCTGGTAAACAGCAAATGGGAAGCCGCTGATGAAGTGAATGCCATAATTGAGGAGAAGCTGGAGGAGTTCCTCAGGGTTATTGAAGTCGGCGAAATCTATGTTCAGGCTATTGAATATGAAGAATATCGTTATGGTGATCTGATTGCTGTTGAATTTACAGCCTACATCTATGGCATGGAGTATTTCAATGAAAACCAAATTTTTCAGTTTCAACTGCCTGCAGGAAAGCTCTTAAGAAATGAGGATATCTTAAAGCAACTGGGTTTTTCCGACCGGTCAGCAATGGAAGTGTTTGAAGATAGCCTTTGTGCTAATTACCATCCTAAATCAACCTTTAACTATCCGCCTATGAACAGGTTTTCACGTTCTGTTCTGGCGAAAATGATTCTGGATTCCTGGCAGGAGGGTAACCGGAGCTATAACTTATACTTCAACGATTGCGGGAAATTATTCTTTCACTATCAGAACCCTTCCTTCGGCGTATACCATATTGAGGCCCTTGTACCGCAAAAAACCGTAGACCTCCGCCTCAATCCCCTCTACGAGCAAGTGGCCCTGAATATGGATTTAGATCCTTATCAGGACGATGCGCCCTTTCTCCTGGTTGCCTTCTTAGGGCAAGTGAATTCGGGAGATGAATTAGGAGATGTCTTGGCCTTGCCGGAAATGTTCTTATATGAGCATGAAATTGATGAAGCTGCCGGCCTTTTATTTGACGTAGAGTTCATGGACTACGGTTTTGAAAGACTAGCCGGCAATGAGTTCTATTTTGTGATTCCCAGGTATGAACGGCAAGTCATCAACATCATGTATATTGAAGATGCCAACCCGGAAACCATGAAAAGTCTGGACGGAAATTATGAAGTCCTACCCGCTACGGTGGGGAAGTGTGCAATTTTGGCTCAAAACTGGCGTGGAGAAGAGCGAATCTATGCTAATGGCAGTTTTTACCGGGATAGGGAAATGTATTTCGCCTTAGAGCTGAACAGTAACAATGAGCTGATTAACCTTCCCTTTGATATAGTAGATTTCAGTGATTATCTCCATAGCCTGGAGCTGCCGGAATATACTTGGTATGATATGGATATATATGATGAACTTGTAGCTTATATCGGTATGGGCTAGAGGGAATAATTACCCAAGCTTATTGGCTAGCTGATAAGTAATTGCCTTAAGAAGAGGTAGAGAAAGACATGAAAAAGCAGGATGCAAAAGAGACATCCTGCTTTTTATTTTGATAATGCCTGCGTCAAGTTCCCTTTTGCTTCGGCAAGATAGTTTTTCAATGAGGAAGACTGCCTGCCAAGGGCTAAAGCTATTTTTCCGGTAAAACTTCAAGCCAGTAACCATCCGGGTCGGATATAAAAT
Source organism: Bacillota bacterium (assembly GCA_023622515.1). Lineage (GTDB taxonomy): Bacteria > Bacillota > Clostridia > Saccharofermentanales > DTU023 > SFFI01. The sequence continues at coordinate 29,979 of JAMNZB010000003.1, forward strand.
AAATGCCCATAGCCGGATTCTCATAACAAATAACACCCATCTCCTTATGTAAGGCGTGGGCTTTTTCAAAATCCGGAGTGGAGAAGGCAAGGTGGAACTCATTATCTCCGAGGTTATAGGCTTCTGTCCTATCACGCAGATAGGTTAATTCAAGCTGGAAGCTGTCTGTCGGGTCAGTCAAATATACAATAATAAAAGAATTGTCTTCGGGAACAAGGCGACTTTTTTCTTTTAAACCAAGGGCTTTTTCGTAAAAGGCCAAGGATTTGTCCAAGTCGAGGACATTGATGTTCATGTGAATCATTTTAAACATAATAATTACCTCCTGAAGTAATTATACAATTAATCTGTGGTTGGGAAAATATACTGAAGTGGAAAGATTAGGCTTAAAGAGAAATTGGCAAAACCACTAGAAGTTATCTCCGGCTAGTAGGCTAAATAATTCTTTTTTCATTTCACTTTGCTCGAAAAGCCATTCTCTCGTTCTCTTTCCTCTTTCTTGTGGAATATTGTAAATTTGCTTAAGTGCGGCCGGTTGTCCCGCTAAGACCAGAATACGGTCAGACAGATAGATGGCTTCTTCCAAATCATGGGTGACCAGAAGGATTGTTCGCTTTAAGCTCTTTTGCAAAGAAAGGAGCCAGTCTTGCATTTTATTCCGACTCATGACGTCAAGGGCTCCAAAGGGCTCGTCTAAAAGAAAAATATCAGCAGGACAGAGAACTGTTCTTAAAAAAGCAACCCTTTGTCGCATTCCGCCGGATAGTTTTTCCGGAAGGGCAAACTCATAACCCCCTAAGCCGAATTGTTCAATTAAGCGGAGGACCTCCTCTTTTTTATGTTGCTTTCCTCCGGCATGGAGGGAATCATACAAGCTGACATTCTCATATACCGTCAGCCAGGGGAAGAGCAAGTCGCTCTGGGGCATATAGGCAAAGCGTGACCGGAGATTTTCCGTTTTAATGCTAAGGCCGTCGACTAAGACGTCTCCTTGTTCCAAGGGGAGGATAGAGGCAAGCATTTTCAGCAAGGTTGATTTACCGACACCGGAGGGGCCAATAATACTGACAAACTCATTCTCCTCTACAGAAAAAGAGATATCGTCCAAAATACATTGCCTATCATAGGAGATAGAAATGTTTTTTACGGCTAAACGTGGCGCCTTAGGCTCATTCTTATCCATGTCGGCGTATGCGCCAGCGTATCTGTCAACTGTCATTTTCTCATCTGGCATAAGGGAACCCCAATTCGCTTTACTCAAACAAAAATTCATTGGTGAAATAGGCCTCAGCATCTAAAATGTCTTGGATAAGACCGTTTTCTTGAAGGAAGTCGGCATAACCCAGCCAAACCTCAGCCTTCATTAAGCCCCAAGTGTCTGTGCCTTTGCTATATTCTTCGGCAAGAAATTTTTGTGATTCTCTGACTAGTTCAGGATTTAATTCGGGTGAATGCCGGAGGAGGATAGTGCAGATTTCCTCGAGGTTTTCTTCTTTTGCAGCCTCCTCATAGCCTCTTTTTGTTGCCCGCATAAAGGCTGAAACAAGCTCCTTGTCCTTTTCAATGCTGTCATTTCCTGCTACCAGGATTGGTGTGTAGTAGTTAAGCCGTTCATCAATATCTCGGCAGGGGATAAAATTCAAGTCCAGCCCGGCCATTTTGGCGGCAATGATGTCCCAGCCTTCAAAAAGCCACATAAAATCAATGTCTCCTTTCAGGCCGGTGTAGGAAGTATCCATGCTGGTAACAAATTCCACAGATTCCGGATTTTCTCCTGCTTGCTTCACAGCGGCCTCAATAATCGCTTGTTCTGCGGCAGAACCCCAGCCGGCATAGGTCTTTCCGGCAAAATCAGCCGGGCCGGTGATATTTTTCTCCTTCAAGGAAGCAAAGCCGGAAGTGTTGTTTTGGATAATGGCTGCGATGGCTCTTAGGGGGAGGGGATCGTCAGCATCCAGGGCGTAGGTTAAATCTTCTTGGTAGCTCACGCCAAAATCTGCTCTGCCGCTGGCCAGTAGCTGCAGTGTAACGCCCTCCTGAGGCTCAATAATTTCCAGCTGCAAACCCTCTTCTTTGTAGTAACCGCGTTCCAGGGCTAAAAAGAAGCCGCTATGGTTGGTATTGATGACGTAATCAAGAATGAGAGTAAGCTTGCGTAAGTCTTTTTCTTGCCGGAGCTCTTCTGCCTGCTTTTCCGGCTCCGTAGGCTTAACCAGCTTTTCTCCCGGACTTTCATCTCTTCCGGATTTTGAGCTTTTCCCGCAGGCGCTAAAAACCAGGCTTATTAAGATTAGTAGGATTATGAGACCTTGCTTTTTTTGTTTCATACTTTTTACACTCTCTTTCATTTATTTGTAAGTATGTTTCCTTACTTGCTTATTTATTGCTGCTTGTCTCTATATTGAGACAGAAAATGGTGCAGACATGGCTAGCTAGACTTGGAGCCGGCTGCGTTCCATTTTTTGTTTGTAGCGTGCGAGAAAGCCTTCCCCCGGCAAGAAGAGGCTGCGTAAAAGGCTAACGGCCCCATTCATCATAAGGCTCCAAAAGATAATCATAATGAGACTGGCAAAAACCTTGTCTAATTGGTAGGCCTTGCTGGCCCGGATCATGTAATAGCCCAGGCCCGCTTTGGAGGCCAGCCATTCGGCAATGACAGCTGCCGATATGGAATAGGTAGCAGCCACTCGAAGTCCGGAAAAAAGGGCAGGAAGGGCATTGGGAATTTTTGCCCTGCGATAGATTTGGACTGTCCCCGCATCAAAACTCTTGAGAAGAGCTAAAGCCTCTTCATCTAAACTTTGTAGTCCCTCGAAAAAATTGATGGTTATGGGATAAAAACACATGAGGACAACGACAACTATTTTTGCTTTCATGCCGAAACCGAGCCAAATCATGAGGAGGGGGGCAAGGACTAAACTGGGGACTGTTTGCGTGATAACAAGCAGGGAGTGTATCGTTTGTCTTAAACGTTTATTTAAGTCCATGAAAAGAGCGATGAGAATGGCCAGGAGGGTGGAAATACACATACCTAAAATACTTTCCGCCAGGGTTACCGATGAATGTTTTAAAAGGACGGACAGGTCGGCAAAGAGAGCCTGCAGGACTTGGTGGGGCGGGGGAAGCACATAAGAGGGAATGCCGGCAAGGTAGACAGCCAGTTCCCAAAAAACAAGGAGACCCAGGAGGACCAGAACAAGCAGAATAGTATTGCGTTTAAAAAAAGATACCATGTTTACTCCCTTAAAAATAGCCGGAATTATACGACAATAGCATCCGGCTAAAAGGAGTATAATTCCTACGGTGGCATTACCCACATCAGGTTCTAGGGTCGGAGCCAAGCTCCCTCTCAGGTCAGAAGACCTCCCCTTATTTTTTTCCTATCCTACTCACATTTTTTAAGTTCGTCAATAGCATTTCGCCAAAACTTCTCATTGGATGCAGGCAGTAAAACAAGCTAGTCCCTTGATCGAGGGCCAAAAAGAAACGGGAAAAAGGACAGCAGGAAGCCCGGAGGTGAAGGTTTATCAGGCCTGCTTGCTTTGACGAAAACGCCTCACAGCGGCAAAGATAGGGACTAAAAAGGCGGCGACAAAAGCCGAGGATATACCGTTGTTGTGCAGATTCATCCCGGACTGAACAGTAAGGATATTGGGCAAGAGCATGGCGTGAGTACTTCCTGCAAGAAGGCCGGCAATAATACCAAAGTCACCGGCAAGGGGCGCAAGAGAACAGCCCAGAAAGCAAGCAGTCAAACAGGCGGTGCTTCCGGGATCTTTTCCGGCCAAAATATAGGCAAGGCTTACACCAAGCATGATAGGCAAAGTGTTTCTGAGATGTTTACCCTTAGAGGCAAACGCCGTAAGAGAGATTATTGACCCGATAACCGGGCCGGTAAACTCACCCCGAAAAAGGATTACATAAAAGAAAGCCACAACACCCATAATACCCATGTTAAGCATACTCACATCACTGCCGAAGACTTGTGTGTAGTTGGCATTGAGTCCGCTATCTTGCAGTAATTCTTTATAGCTGGAAAGATTCTCCTTATCATGCAAGAGGCTGATGGCAATCAGAACAAGGCTAAAGAACAAATAGGCATAGGCAACAGGCCGGCCCTCTCCTTGGCTGAGGACAGCCGCTTGGTCAGGTTTATAGCCGAAGAAACGGATAATGGAAACGAAAATGGTGACGATAATACCGGACGTAAAGCCTTGATTGTAAAGTGTATAGCCCTTGTGCAAGTTAGCGGCATTTTTAGCAATAGGGACTGAAATAAAGCCGATAAAAAGCCCCACAGCAAAGGCTAAGGGGTAACTGAGCCAGGGAGTAAGACCGAAATAAAAGGCCAGGTAGTTTATGACCGGCCCCATAGCCGGTGCAAGTACGGCGATAGCAAAAAAATCGGAAAAGTCTTCCTTGGTGAACCGGGCATAAAGATAGACTCCTAAGATGATAGGAAATGAGTTCAAAACAGTGATGCCGAACCAGGAGAAGCCAACATGCATAAAAACAGCAAAAAAGGAACTACCGAAAGTGCCGGGTTGGCAGATGAACAGAAGGATTAAATCCAAAATAAAGATGAGTAAAATATTGCACAGGCATGCTGTTAAGCCGCCCACAGCAATAAAGTCTGTCGTAAGCGGATCCTTCGATGTTTGTATAGCGAGAAAGTTTTGCCAAAGATTGCTGCCGTCATGGACTGAAATGGCTACGAAAGAAGAAAAGAGAACAAAAAGTATGCTTATCGTAAGTATGATTCGATAATGAAAACGACGATCATGCCTAGGGGTTTGCTCTATCATAAGATGACATCCTTTCAAAAGTAGTCTAAGCTATAGTAACTCTGCACAAATTAATGTCTCATCATAAAGAATAGTACAACATCTTTATAAAGAAACGATTAATTTATTATAGCGAAAATAAGAAAGAAGGAAAATATGAAAATATTACACCTTATTGCCCAATATCCCGACCGAACCGGAAGTGGTATCTACTGCAAAAACATTATCCACTCCCTGGGACAGAGGGAAAGCTACCGGCAAGCTGTGCTATATGGAAGAAATAAGGAGCAGGCGAGGCCCGTCTTTTTCAAGGAAGGGGAGGTTTCTTTCTCTTTAGAAGAATATCCCCTTGTCTTTGACGGTGGGGACCTTGCCTTTCCTTTGCCCGGTATGAGCGATATCATGCCCTATAAATCAAGCGTTTATAAAGAAATGACCGAGGGGCAATTTGCTGAATATAAAGCACTTTTTCGCCGGCGTATTAAACAAGCTGTGGAGGAGGTCCAGCCGGATATCCTTCTGGTTCATCATCTTTGGATTCTGGCTTCTCTTGCTCTGGAGCAGAATTTACCAACAATAGCTATTTGTCATGGTACAGATATCCGTCAGGCGAAACAGAACCCGCAACTTTTTACCCGGCATGTACAAGGGCTGGAAAAACTATCGGCTGTAGTTGCCTTAACTAAAGAGCAGAAAGAAGAGATTCAGGCTATCTATGGTATAGCGAAGGAAAGAATTAGGGTGGGCGGGGGTGCCTACGATCCCTGCATTTTCTTTGCTGATGAATCTTACAAGCAAGTTGATGAAAAAGATATAAGGGCTTCGCTTGAAATAGAGGTCCCGGAGAATCCGACAAGCGCAGGGGAAACAGGCCGGAAAAAGAAGACAGGTCAGGCAGACCGGACGCAGAAGACCATTGATTTTGTATACATCGGTAAAATTTCTGCTGCCAAAGGCAGTCCCGAACTGATAGAAGCTTTTCGTGGATTGGATCAAGAAGACGCCCGGCTCTTTATTTTAGGGGCAGTTGATGAAAGCCTTACAGACGAGTATGAAAAGGCGGTGGCAGGTGACGGGCGTATTTATACCTACCTTCCTAAAAGTCAAGAAGAAATGGCCTTTCTGATGCGGCAAAAAGATATTTTTGTTTTTCCCAGCTATTACGAAGGTTTGGGTCTTGTTGCTATAGAAGCTATGGCTCAAGGCTTGCGGCTTGTGGTTAATGACTTACCCGCTTTACGTTCTTTTCTAGGTCCTGAAATTTGGCAGAATGAAGATATTTCTGTGGTTGATATGCCAAAGCTCCTCCAGCTTGATGACATTGACCCTGCAGAAAGGGAGGACTATATTCTCCGCCTACGCCAGGCTATGGCCCATCAATATGAAAGGGTGAAGCATACAAAAGAAAAAAGCAGCCTCTTATCCGCTTGCAAGGACTTCACTTGGGATGGGCTTGCGGCAAGGATAGAAGAACTGGCGGGAGAAGTTTTAAGTGCCTTTAGAAAAGCATAGAAGCGTAGAAGTATAAAGAAGAAAACCCCGTAAAACATGCGTTTTAAGGGGTTTGTCTTTTCCTGTAAAAGGTTCTGGCGGAGAGCAAGAGATTCGAACTCTCGAAACGCTATTAACGTTTACACGATTTCCAGTCGTGCGCCTTCAGCCAACTCGGCCAACTCTCCGTACATTTTTATTTAGCTTCAAAAAATCTGAAGCCTAGCCATTATAAAAAAGATTCTAATTGCTGTCAATGTAAATTCTTGGAACCCGGTTACCCAAGAGGGCAAATAATTCGTAAGAAATGGTGCCTGCGCGTCTGGCTTGACTTTCGGCATCAATGAAGTTTTCTCCCTCGCCGCCAAAGAGTACAACATAGTCGCCTAGCTTGGCCTCGTCTACCGCGGACAAGTCAATCATACAGCGGTCCATGCAAATATTACCAATCTGGGGAACCGGCCTGCCCTTTAGAGAAAAGATAGCCTTGTTGGAGAAGCTGCGTAAGAGGCCATCCCCGTAGCCGCACTCGATAACACCGATTTTCATTTTGCCGGGAGCAATAAAGCTATGGTTATAGCTAACACCATCACCTGCCTCAAGCAGACGAATGTCAGAAATTATTGCCTTGAGGGTCATAACCGGTTTTAACCGGAGGGAACTTTTGTCCAAATCGTTTTCAAAACAGCCGTAAAGCCCTAAACCAACTCGGACTAACTCATGCTGAAAGTATTCCCCTTTTAGAGTAGCGGAAGTGTTTGCTGTATGATGTGTCGGAAAGCTTAAGCCCTTGTTTTCCAGTTCTGAAACAAAATCCCGGAAGCGGTCTTCTTGTGTCCTGAGAAAACTCCGGTCTTCAGAAGAAGCGGTGGCAAAATGGGTATAGATGCCGTCCAAAGCAAAATCCTTTATGTCCTTTAAGCAAAGAATATCGGTCAGACTCTTTTGCCGGGCCTCTTCTGTGTTGGTGGGAAAACCGTGACGGGACATACCGGTATCTACTTTGATATGGATATGGAGCGGAGTTGATAGGCTAATGTTTCGCTTTCTAAAAGATTGAATCTCTTTGGCAAAGGCCAGCGCCTCTTTGAAAGAGGAGACGGTTTGCGTGAGTTTTTGGTCAATTAAAAGCTTAACGTATTCCGGTGAGCTTGGGCCTAAAATGAGAATTCTCCCGCCAATACCGGCTTCTCGGAGTTCCAAGGCCTCGCTAAGGCAGGCAACGGCAAAATCTTCTACCCCTTCTTCAAAACAAGCCCCGGCGATTTTTCTTGCTCCATGTCCGTAGGCATTACCCTTTATGACAGCACATAGCCTTGTATTAGTCGATAAAACAGACTTAAATTCGCGAATATTATGGCGCAAGGCAGCCAAGGATATTTCCGCGAAACAGCGTTTGTTTTGTAGTAGGTTTTCCATATACCCCATGCCGGCTCCTCTTATACTAACACCTTGTTTACATAGGGTGAAACGAACAGGCGGATTAAATTTCTGTAGTCTACAGAGAATTCCAGGGTATCGCCAAGCTTTAGCTGCTTGTTAAAGGCGGTTACATCATAAATAGCGTGGTCCAGAGAGTGGCCCAAGTAATTGATACCCTTATATTTGGGGCGCAAGCCTCGCGGCTCCACATCAATACCGCCCAGAGCTAAGATGACGCGATTAAGCATGCCTATCTCTTTAAATTGAGGAGGTCGACCTGTTTTCGCAAAGCGGCCTTCCGGTACAGAGTTTTTTCTTTTGGCCTCAATGACTTCTGCGCGCAAGGTGAAAACATCGTGGTGCAAACCGGCTACGCTTTTCCGAAAAGTCGTCTCTCGACCAAGGAGGAGGGCTTCCCCGATACGAAGGTGGTTTACTTTTTCCGGCAAGGCATTCTCCTCTAAAAGCCAAAGATTGGCGCTGTTTCCACCTGAAACGTATTCGAGCTCAAAGCCATAGCGCTGCTCGATTCTTTCTGCAAAATCATTCAAAATTTGCATCTTCCCGGGATCCGGTATAATGCCGCCATAACTCTTGAAGTTGGCGCCTATTCCTGCAAGGCGAACCCCGCGTAAATTGACGATTTTTTGAATCATTTCCCAAGCTTCTTCGAGGGAGGCCCCTTCACGTAAATCGCCAAGTTCCAGCATTAAGATGATACGGTGAATTTTTTGCTGTACAAGGGCGGCGTCAGATAAGGCACAAATGGTTTCCCACTCGGAGTTTAAGCTCATATCGCAAAGAGCCACGACTTCGGCAACCTCAGAAAGCATGGGTAAGCGAAGAAGTAGCGTATTATCAGCATAATTTCCTAGAATATAGAAGTTTTCCAGTCGGGAGTCAGCCAGATTTCTTACCCCATTGTCTGCCAAGATTTGCACCATGCCCTCATGGCTGCAAAAACCCTTGGTCACAGCATGGAATTTTTTATTTTTCGAATAGAAAAGTTCGCTCAGCTTAAGGGCATTATCGCGAAATTTTACCTTATCAATCATCAATGTTGGATTTCTCATAGGAAGCTCCTTTATTTTACAACCAAATTAACAAGACGCCCCGGGACAACAATTTCTTTTACTATGGATTTGCCATTAAGCCATGTGCTGAAGTCAGGCTGGCTCTTGACAATGTCCAAGATGGTACCTTTATCAGCTTGACTGGGTACCATAAGTCGAGCCTGGATTCTTCCATTTACCTGTACGGCAATTTCTACCTCGTCAAGGATTAAATATTGTTCATCCGCAACGGGCCAGGCTGCTAAGAAAATACTCTCCTTGCGACCAAGGATTTCTGCCGCTTCTTCTGAAAAGTGAGGGGCGAAGGGAGCGAGGAGCATAATCATCTGCTCAACAGAAAAGCGGAGTAAGTTCCGGTCAAGATTGCTCCTTGTTTTGTAGCTGTTAATTTCGTTTAAGAGCTCCATAATCCGGGCAATAGAGGTGTTGAACTGGAAGCGCTCAGCGTCTCTTGTGACTTGATCAATGGTGTAATGGATGGTGTGCATCAGTGATTTTGCCTCTTTCGTATCTAAAGCAAAATTATCATGCGTCCGCTTAGGTATTTCCTTTACTTCATTGACCAGGGTTTCGACACGGTGTACAAAGCGGCCAATAGCCCTGATTCCGTCGTCGCTCCAAGGGCCGCCATCAATAAAGGCAAAACCAAAAGCAAGATAGAGGCGTAGAATATCGCTACCGCCCTCTCTGATATAATCATCAGGTGAAATGGTATTTTCTCTCGATTTTGACATCTTTTGTCCGTCAGCTCCGAGGATTGTCCCTTGGTGGACTAAACGGGTAAAGGGCTCATCAAAATCAACGTAGCCCATATCGCGTATGGCCTTGCTGAAAAACCTGGCGTACAGGAGATGCAGGGCGGCATGCTCCGCACCACCTATGTAGACATCAACAGGGCAAAGGGCATTTACCTTGTCTGAAGAGAAGACTTCTTCAGCATTTTTATTGTCGACGTAGCGGAACATATACCACGAGGAGTCAACGAAAGTATCCAAGGTATCTGCTTCGCGTCTGGCCGGCTTACCACATTGGGGGCAGGTGCAGTTCATGAACTCCTCAGAAGTCTTGAGTGGCGAATCACCATCCGGAGTAAACTTTACATCGTAAGGTAAGGTAACCGGTAAATCTTCCTCAGGGACGGGGACTGTTCCACAGTCGTCACAATAAATGATGGGAATAGGAGCGCCCCAGTAACGCTGGCGGGAGACAAGCCAGTCACGTAAGCGAAAGTTGATTTTTTCTTCGGCCATTCCTTTGGCGGCTAAATCTTCCGTAATTTTCTTTCTTGCCGTTTCCGAATCCAGTCCGTCATATTTCCCGCTATTACAGACTATTCCATAGTCAATGTAGGGGAGTTCGGCCTCCTCGCCGTCCGGTGTCAGGATGACCCGCTCGATGGGCAAGTTGAATTTTGTAGCAAATTCAAAGTCTCTTTCATCATGGGCGGGTACGGCCATTACAATACCTTCTCCGTAGCTGGCGATAACATAATCGCCGACCCAGATAGGGATTTTCTTTTGTGTGACAGGATGAATAGCATAGCTGCCGGAAAAAACCCCGGTTTTTTCTGTTACTGTGGACATCCTGTCAATATCCGTCTTGTGCTTCGCTCTATCTTGATAGGCCTCCACCAGTTCGCGTTGGTCTTCGGCAATTAAGTGTTCACAGAGTTCAGCATCCGGTGCAACCGTTAGATACGTTGTCCCCAAAAGAGTGTCGGCGCGGGTTGTAAAAACATTTAGGGCTAGAGGCTTGCCTTGGGCATCAAGAATGGGCTTTCCTTCTTTTTCTGCAGTGAAAGTAATGGTTGAACCCTCTGAGCGGCCAATCCAATTTTCTTGGATTTTCTTTGTCGGTGTAGGCCAATCCAAATCCTCCAGGCAATCAAGTAATTCTTGGGCATACTCGGTAATTTTAAAGAACCACTGGGTTAAGGATTTCTTTTCAACTTCACTAGCGCATCGCTCACAGCTTCCATCGGCCATGACTTGTTCATTGGCCAAAACGGTTTGGCAACTGGGGCACCAGTTCACGGGTGCCTTTTTACGATAGGCAAGACCTCGTTCATAAAGTTTAAGAAACAACCACTGGGTCCACTTATAGTATTCAGGGTCACAGGTTGATAGGGTGTAATCCCAATTGAACATACCCCCCATTTCTTTCAGCTGGGCGGTCATGGTTTCAATATTTTTTTCCGTTGAATCTTTGGGGTGGATCCCTGTTCTGATGGCATAGTTTTCTGCAGGCAGGCCAAAGGCATCAAAGCCCATGGGCTGAAAGACTTCATAGCCTTGCATTTTTTTCATGCGGGCATAACTATCGGCAAGGCTATAGTTATACCAGTGGCCAATGTGCAAATTTGAACCTGAAGGATAGGAAAACATTTCAAGGACATACAATTTCTTTTCCCTGTTTTCTTCATTAAAAGACGCCAGTTTTGTTTCGTCCCAGTATTTTTGCCACTTCCTGTCAATATGCGTAGAGTATGCCATAATGTACCTCCTAAATGTATCTCCATTTATTTTATATTTTTTTGAGTATTTTCATACAACAACCAGTATAACAAATTCTAGAAAAAAGCATTGCGAATCATAACAATAATAAGAACGTGTAAGGGGTAGTATAAATAAAAGAAGTATTTCTGCCAAGTAGCCGGTCGTTTTTCCCTGTGAATAAAGCGTTTCGGTAGCTTATAAATGATAAATATGGCCAGAACAGAATAGGCTTGCATTGAAGCATGCTTAAACAAATACTCGCTTCTGGGCAAAATATAATAGTACTCGCGTAGCAAATAACTGGTAGAAATGACGATTAAGTTGAAAAAAGACTGGTAAAGTAAGGCTTGTTTAAACTGAGTCTTGCGGTCTTCTTCACGCATAGCAAGATAAAATAAAAAGACGGTGATGATGCCGTAGGCTGCATAGTCTGTTTCAAAGTGGAGGGCGGCAAACAAAGACAAAAACATAAAAAGCAGACCCAAGGCGATGGCCGGCAAGGGGTTCATGGAGAAGCCTAAGTTAAAGCGAAATTGCCAGGGCAACTTGATAGGCTCGCCGGTTTCTTGCAGGGGCTCCATCTTAACAAGACGGTCATAATTCCCATGAGCAAATAGTTCAAAAGCGGTAATAAAGACAACGCTTAAGGCAAATGTAAAAAGCACGTTCATATTTTCAAAAAAACCGCCATCCTGCTTGGCATAGGAGAAGATGAATTGGGCCGGAACAGCAAAAGCAAACAAGCGTATACAGTAGTTCAGCAAGTTTCTTGTGCGCCGGTAGCCAAGTGCCGTCAAGTAAGCAAAAATGGGAAAAGCCAGACGACCGATTAAGCGACAAGCTAAATACAATTCATCGGATATAATACCGAAAAAATAATATCCGATGTGGTCAATTGTCATAAAAATCAGGGCTAAAACTTTAAGCATGGGAAAGGCTCACTCCTCGCATACATATCTGAAGAATCTTGTAATCCTCCAGTCCCTATTGTATCATTAGAAGGCATAGTAACCAATTGTTGCATGCCCAAAGGGGCTGCGTTTTTATATAAAAGGGGTATCCAATGGGATTAGGAATGAATATTGGGATTGACCTGGGAACAGCATCAGTCCTTATATACGTCCATGGAAAGGGCGTGGTACTAAACGAACCGTCTGTTGTTGCCGTTCACGCAAGAACAGGGAAGGTTCTTGCTGTGGGCGAAAGCGCAGCCTTAATGCTGGGGCGAACACCCGAACAAGTGCAGGCTATAAGGCCGCTTAAAGATGGCGTTATCTCAGATTTCAAGGTAACGGAGGTCATGCTTAAAGCCTTTATTAGTCGTGTCCATACAGGCTTTTTATCGCGCTATTTTAAACCGACCATTGTTGTTTGTGTGCCTTCAATCATTACGCCTGTTGAACAGAAGGCCGTTGAAGATGCTTGTAAACATGCCGGAGCAAAAGTCGTTTATTTAATCCGTGAGCCTATAGCGGCAGCTATTGGTGCCGGTATTGACATCACCCAGGCCAGCGGCTCCATTATCCTGGATGTTGGCGGGGGAACAACGGATATTGCCGTCATCTCACTTTGTGAATCGGTTGTAGACAGTTCAATCAGAGTTGGCGGGGATAAGTTTGATGAAGCTATCATCAAATATATCCGGCGCCAGCATAATGTGCTTATCGGGGAGCCGACAGCGGAAGATTTGAAGATAAACATCGGCTGCGCCTATCCGAGAGATGAAGAACTTAGCATGGAAGTGCGTGGCCGTAATCTGATTACCGGCATGCCGGCGACGATTACCATAAGCTCTACGGAAATGCTTGAAGCACTTGAAGAGCCGGTCAGCCAAATCTTTGAAGCAGTACATTCCGTCTTAGAGCGTACCCCGCCCGAACTAATGGCTGATATTTCCCAACGGGGCATTATTTTAACCGGAGGAGGCGCTCAGCTGTACGGCCTTGATAAAATGCTGGCAACGAAAGTCGGCATTGAAGTGAACTTGGCAGAAGATCCCGTTTCTTGTGTAGCCATCGGTACCGGCCTTGCCCTGAATATCATGGATGAGTTTAATGCCCTGCAAGGTTGAGTTTCCCGGCCGGTCTCGATATCATTCAATGCCGGCTGATCCTGCCCGATATTGTATATTGCGTATTATATATTATGTAGAGTAAAGACAGAATTATGTAAAATAAGACAGGCTATTTTAAGACAGACTATTTAATAAACTATTGTTTTAAGGAAAAATATTTACTTTCTGCCCGGCCGCTTTTATTTTAAGAT
>JAMNZB010000009.1 GCA_023622515.1 Bacillota bacterium
ATTATAAAGACGTGGAATTTGATAAGAGACCACAAAAAATAAAGGAAAAATAAAATACGAAGTAAAAGTTAGGAAGAAGATCATGAAAATTGTAACAGGTAAAATGCAAGTTGACTTCCCCACTCCCTATAACAATCTCAGGGAGTTATTGGATTACGCCATAAAGCGCTATCCGGAAAACTCCGCCTATATCTATAGGTCAACGGAAAAGGGCAATGAGGGGGCAAGCGTCCACAGGTCCTACAGTGAACTGCGCGAAGACATTAACTATTTAGGGGCAAGTCTGGCCGAGGAGTTAGGCCTTGACACCCATGCTGAAGAAAAAGCCCATATGTCTGTTGTGGGGGCCAATTCCTACCCTTGGGTGGTTTTCCATAATGCGGTTATGTTCGGCCTGGGCATCAGTGTGCCTCTGGATAAGCAACTGGCCGACCATGAGGCGGTTAACCTTTGCCTGCGGGGAAAAGTTAGTGTCCTGGCCTTTGACTATTCCCACAAGGATATGGCTGTCCTTTTGGCCAAGGAAAATCCGCAGATGAAAGGCTTTGTTCTCTTGGACAGGCCGGATATGCTGGCCTCTGTTGCCGAAGAGTTAAGAAAGCATCTTGCAGGAGACGCCCTCATCACCAGCTTCGGTGAGTTGATTATCAAGGGCACAAAGCTTTCCCAGGAAAAGTTGGACTATTTCCGGACAACACCCATTGATGCCAAGAAAATGACGGCCATCTATTTTACCTCCGGCACCACCAGCCAATCCAAGGGGGTCATGCTCAGCCAATTCAACATCATCCGTAATGTTCAGCAAGGTCTGCATACTCTGGAACTTGAACCGGGTGGCCGGTCTCTATCCGTTTTACCCTTACACCACACCTTTGAAGCAACCATCGGTTATTGTCTCTGGGGCGTGGGGATCTGCATCTGCTTCAATGACAGTCTGCGCAATCTGATGAATAACATGAAAGAATGGAAAATTACCATTATCCTCACGGTTCCCCTCATGATGACCACGATTTACCGGCAAATTATGAAGAATATTCAACGGTCCGGTAAGGAGAAAAAGTTTAACTTCGGCCTAAAATTGTCCCGTTTCTTAAGGAAGCTGGGTATTGATAAAAGAAGGACCCTCTTCAAGGACATTCATGAGGCCCTGGGTGGCCACATGGATTGGTTTGTCAGTGGAGCCGCCAGCCTGGCTCCGGAAATTCAGCAGTTCTTTACGGATGTCGGTTTTGTCAGCATTTCCGGTTACGGTTTGACGGAGACCTCCCCCATCCTGGCGGCCAGCGGCCCGGACACAAAAATTGTAGGCTCGGTTGGACCTCCCCTCTGTGAGGTTACCCTGGCCATCGACAGCGATAGCGGCGGAAACTCACCGGAAACTGCCGGAGAAATCCTGGTCAAAGGGGACAATGTCATGCTTGGCTACTATGAGAATGAAGAGGCAACAAGAGAGACCTTTACCAGTGACGGTTGGCTGAAAACAGGTGACGTAGGCTATTTTGATAAAGAAGGCAATCTCCATATTACAGGCCGGGCCAAGTCTTGTATTGTACTCAGCAACGGGAAAAACGTCTTCCCGGAAGAACTGGAATCCTTCTTTGCCGAGGTTCCCGGGGTTAAAAATGTCATGGTTTGGGGCGAGGAAACAGCCCGCGGAGCCGTTGACCTTGCAGCCCGCTTCCAGATTGACCGGGAGGCCCTGCCTGAAGAGATGGACAAAAATAACGACTACAAGATTAGTGAATATTTAGAAAAGACTATCCGCGACATCAACAGCAGGATGACAGAATACAAGCGGATTAACCACTTCATCTGGGATGAGAGCGACATGGTTATGACCACAACCCTCAAGGTAAAGCGGACCGAAGAGCTGGCCAAAATCCATGCCTACCTGAAAAGAGAGGGCAAAGAGTTAAAAGATGTCCGGGGCATGAGACTTTCCTTGTAGTTTGAGGAAAAAATAGCGAAGGCTTAGGATGAATCAGCGAAAACTTAGGAAAATTTAGCGAGAGCCGGCTTTTTCGAGAAGGCCGGGATTTATAGAAATAGCAAAGGCGGGCAAATCTTGTCCGCCTTTACTTTAGCATATTCTTCAAAATGTGAAATTAACCGCCCTAAAGACAGTGAAATATGTGAAAATAATGTTAGAAAAAACTATTGGAAAAGTGTAAATAATAGGGAAAATAATGCAGCTTTTAGTGTAAGCAGAGCCCCTTTAGTCCCGCAAGACCCTGATAATTCGGCCTCCGCCCAGGACCTCATCCCCATGATAAAGGACAAGGGCTTGTCCCGGGGCCGGGGACTTTTGTTTTTCTCTGAAGCGGAGCTCCAGCCTATCATTTTCCAGCCGGCTAACGCAGGCGGCCTGTTCTTTCTGCTGGTAGCGTGTCCGGACCGTAACTTCCGGCTTTTCGCTCAACTCTTCCTTAGTGATAATAAGCTTGAGCCGGTCGGCAACAAGGCCACTGGTCAGCAAATCTTCCGCCTCACCGAGAACGATTTCATTCCTTTCCGGCAGGATAGCGATAACAAAGAGTCTTTTGTTGTGAGCTAGACCAAGCCCCCGGCGTTGCCCAATGGTATATTGAACAATCCCCTCATGCCGGCCTAGAACCTTCCCCTCCCTGTCCACAAAATTCCCCGGTCTATAGGTCTTGCCGGTAAATTCTTTCAGAAAGCGGACATAGTCACCGTCGGGAATAAAGCAGATATCCTGACTCTCTTTTCTATTGTAATTAACAAGACCGGCCTCTTTTGCGATTTGCCGGACTTCCTCTTTGGTGTATTTACCCAAAGGAAAGAGGGTATGGGCTAATTGCTCCTGGTTCAGATTATAGAGAACATAGCTCTGGTCTTTTTCTTGGTCAACAGCCTTAAGCAAACGATAGCGGCCTCTTTCTTCATCATAGGAGATCCGGGCATAGTGGCCGCTGGCGATATAGTCACAGCCCAAGTCCTCCCTGATTTTATAGAGGGCGGCAAATTTCATCAGGCGGTTGCACTCAATGCAGGGGTTTGGTGTAAAACCGGCCTCATAGGCCTCGACAAAAGGGGCGATGACCTGGTCGGTAAAAGCTTCCTGCAGGTCGATAAACCGGTGGTCTAGGCCGAGATCTTTGGAAATTTTTGCGGCTAACTCCAGGTCTTCTTTGTTTGAACAAGTCTTTGCCCGGCCTTCCGGTAAAAGGCTCATCGTGGCTGCGATGACCTCGTAGCCTTCCTTTTGTAAAAGTAAGGCGGCAACGGTGGAGTCGATGCCTCCACTCATTGCCATAAGTAGCTTAGCCATGTTTAACGCCTTCTTCTTGAGGGCATGGTGTGAATAGATTCTTCGTGAATAGCATCAAGTGCTTCGCTAATCCCTTCACAGAAAGTAGGATGGGGACGCATACCGCGGAGGGCTTCATCGACCGTAAGCCCATTAGCGATGATCGTGGCAAATTCCGAAATCAGGTCGGTTGCCCTGCCGCAAATCATTTGTACACCGAGGATTTTCTCGTCCTCTTCGGCAACAACGAACTTGATAAAGCCTTGGTCCAGCCCTTCAATCATAGACTTGGAATTGCCGGCCATGAGGTATTTGGCACTCTTTACCGGGATGCCCTTTTCCTTGGCTTCTTCTTCGGTCAGGCCGACACAGGAGATTTCCGGACTTGTATAGACGCAACCGGGCACGAGGTCCAGGCGCACATCCGGGGTTTTTCCGGCAAGCAAGGCCACAAGATATTCTCCCTCAGCCGAAGCTTCATGGGCCAGCTGCTGGCCGCCGATGAGGTCGCCGATAGCATAGACGCCGGGGATAGAGGTGGCAAAGCATTCGTTTACCTTGACGAACTTCCGGTTCATTTCCAGTTCAACGCCCTCGCCCAATAGATTATGCATATTCGGCTCCCGCCCCTTGGCGACAAAAACGGCTTCAACCGTTAGCTCCTCTTCTTTTCCTTTTTTATCTAAGGTCAATTTTAGGCCGTCCGCAACTTCTTCAATCTTCTCGACAGAACTGTTTACCAAGACGTTAACCCCTCTTTTCTTAAAGGCCCGGTTGAGGCCCGAGGCCAGTTCCTTATCCATCAGGCGCAAGAGACGGGGAGAGGTAACAATGAGGTGAACCTCTGTACCAATGGCATTGTAGAAGTCGGCAAACTCTACCCCGATAACCCCGCCTCCAAGAATGGCCACACTCTTATACTGTGGGGTTTCCCCTTCCAGCAGGTCATCGCTGTTAATGACGCCGGGCAGTCTGTATTCTTCTGAATCCGGCATAGAGGGGATAGACCCGCTAGCCAGGATAATGTGTTCCGCTTCAAGAACTTTGCCTTCACCCTCGGCGGTCGTCAGCTCAACTTTGCCTGTCCCGAGAAGCTTGCCATGGCCGCGCAAGAGGTCTACTCCATTCCCTTTCAGCAGAGCTTCTACCCCGCCGCGGACCTTTTCAACCACTTCAACTTTGCGCTCATGCATACGCTGCCAATTCAGCTCCTCTTTATCGACCCTAATACCGATGTCGGCAAATTCATTTTTCAAACTATAGTAAAGGCTTGAAGCATGGAGCAGGGCCTTGGTAGGAATGCAACCACGATTAAGGCAGGTGCCTCCGGCATCCCTTTCTTCAATAACTGCTGTTTTCATACCGTATTGGGCTGCGCGAATGGCGGCCACATAGCCACCCGGCCCGCTACCGATGATAATTAATTGATAATCCATCTGATTATTACCCTTTCAAATAAAATGTCTAGCTTATATTCTAAATCATTTTGCCTATCATTTCTGCTAGAATAAAAATACTGTGTAAATAATAGCGAGGAGGCAATAACTATGAAACGGTTGAAACCCTTTGTTCTGGTATTTTTAAGTATTATTCTCCTTTCAGCGATTTTTAGTCCGTCAGAAAAGGAGTCGGGAAGTTCTGCTTTTTTGAAAGAAGAAAGTAGTTCAAAAGAAAAGTCAGACTTTATAAGTAATCCAAAGGACTCTTCCCCTAGCTCCTCGCCAAAAACAAAAACGGATACAAAAAGCAAAGAACCGGCTCAAACCAGTAAAGGAAAGACGGAAACTAGTCAACCGAAAAGAATAAAAGCAACAGAAGCCCCTCCTGCTACTGTTACGGAGGCAGTAACAATAGCTGAAACGGCCTATGTTCCGGTTACTACGACAGCTCCAACTTCACCTGCTCCGGCAGCCCCAACCTCGCCACCCCCCGTGACACCGACTTCCCCGCCGCCCTTAGCGCCGACGGTAGCAGCAACCGCCTATATACCGGCAGTGACAGAGGCCCAGCCGCAAGAAGAGTTGACCATTTATAATGCTCCCTACATAGGCAACGCCAATTCACGTAAGTTTCATTATGCCAGCTGTAGTTCTGTTAACGATATGGCAATATATAACAAAGTTCCCTTAGGCTCCCGAGAGGATGCCATAGCCCTGGGCTACGAGCCTTGCAAGCGGTGCAAACCCTAGAGGCTTAACTGCTTTTGGACAAGGAAAGAATAAGCCCAAGAAAGAACAAAGTTGAAAATTAAAGTTGAAGATAATAGAAAGAAAGAAAGAGAAGTGACAAATGCAAGAAAATAATCAAACGGTATTTAATGTAGCCGGCCGGGAAGATTCAAATGAAGCGGCCCTTTATGATGTTGAATTTTTTAAGGACGATTGGCGCCTGAGCGAAGAGAGAGCCCTCCTCCTTATTATAGATATTCAGGAAAAACTTTCTCCGGTCATTTATGAGCGGGAAGAGATTGAGAAGAATGCCGCTATTTTAGCCGAGGCCTTTGCCGCCTTTGCCTGTCCTGTTTTGGTCACCGAGCAGTATCCTAAAGGACTCGGGCCTACTGTGGAGAGCGTAAAGCTGGCTGCGGACAAGGCGGAGGCAAAGTATTTTGAAAAGACAAGCTTTACAGCGGCAACAGAGGACGTTCTTCTTTCTATTGAAGAAGCTGACCGGGACCAGATTGTCCTCTGTGGCATGGAAACCCATATCTGTGTCTGGCAGACCGCCATCGATTTATCGCTGAAAGGCTATGAAGTCTTTTTAGCCCTTGATGCGGCAGGCTCGCGTAAGGAAAAACATAAAAAGTGGGCGGCGGAAGCCATGCAGGCCGAAGGAGTCCACCTGGCCTCGGTTGAAACCATCTTGTATGAAATGCTGGAAGACTCCAAGCACCCTCAGTTCAAGACCATTTCAGCCTTAATTAAGTAGGGCTAATAGCTGCAATAGGGTGATATCAGTTCTTCAAAGAATCAAGCAAGAATCAAGCAGAGCGATACAAGCTGTTCTTCCTAGGCTTGGTCCTTTCTCTTTCCGGTTTTTCCTTGGTCTGATTTTGCTTTGCCCTGCCTCGTCTTGCCCTTTCTTGCCCTAGCTTTACCGGAAAAATCCGCCCCGGCCTTTTGCCTAATGCGCTTCAAGGCTTCTCTTGTCCGCCTTTCGAGGACGTCGGGGCGGGCAATGGACCAGCCAAAGAAGCCCAGCCAGTCTCCCAGGCTGAAGTAGTCGCCATGCATGTAGGCGATGAGACCGGCATCCTCGGGATGCAAGGCCCCCTCGTCTGTAACAAGACTTTTGCGTATCTTGGCGGAAACAATTTCTGCCAGGAAGATTTCGTGCGAGCCGAGGAAGTGGGATTCCTTTACCTTGCAGCCGATGGATAGGGGGGCCTCGGCGATGGCGGGGGCAAAGTCAAGTTCCGGCATCTTTTCCGGGGTCAGGTCCATATCGGCAAACTTATCGGTATCGCGGAAAGATTTTACTCCGCAGTAATCCAGAGCCTTGGCCAGGCTTAAGTCCGGTATATTAACGACAAATTCCCCGCTTTCCTTGATAATATCGTAACTGTAGCGTTCTTTGGTCACACTGATCGATAGCATAGGCGGTTTTGAGTT
>JAMNZB010000066.1 GCA_023622515.1 Bacillota bacterium
CCAGTATATGCAACTTCTTGATACTAGCGTAAATAAACTTGAGTTTAACGAGGTATCCAGATTCTTTATTCCAAATGAAATTTTTGAGGAAATTACTCAGAAGCTTCCAATAGGGGTACCTTCTATGATTGCCAATTCCATCGGCGAAAGATTTTTATTAACCAAAAAAGAAGATGGCACAATAGAAATAAAACTTCTTTTTTCTTATCACCAATCACCTAGCGGAAAGGAGTATAAGCTTAACTTTGCTGAAGAATCGGACGGAACAAAAAGGCTCTTTGATTTGTTACCTGCCTTTATACGGCAAGATAATGTTAATGATTTAACTGTTGTTGTTGACGAGGTTGACCGTAGCCTACATTCTATCATTACAAAACAACTCTTTTCTTTTTTTCTCAAAAAGAGCAAAATCTGTTTTAATCAGCAAATCATTGCAACAACTCATGACCTCCAACTTCTGACGCAAGATTTATTCCGAAGAGATGAAATGTGGATTCTGGAGCGCAGAGAAAATGGCACGGAGTTAATACCACTCTCAGATTTCGAGGACATCCGCTATGATAAAGATATCCGTAAAAGCTATTTGGAAGGGCGCATGGGGGGAATTCCTCAAGTGACACTCCCTTTTCCGAAAATCAGAGATTGTGAGTAAAGCATGAATAATAAACAAAGCCGTTTTCGTCGCCGTAAGCCCAGTCTAAAGTACAGGCGCAGATACTTTTTAGTTTGTGAGGGAGAAGTTACAGAGCCGAGTTATTTCAATCAACTCAAGAACCTCTATCGAGACTCTATTATCGATATCGTCCAGCTTAAAGAAAAGCAACCCGCCCCAACCTACTTAATCAAGAGAGCAAATAAAGCAGAACCCGATTTAAAAAGTGGCGACGAGCTATGGATTATACTTGATACTGACAAATGGACAAAGGAGCATTTTGAGGAATTAGAAAGGTGGGCTCATCAAAGGGACTCCAGAAATGTTGCTATCAGTAAACCTTGCTTTGAGATTTGGCTTGTTTTTCACGAACAGAATCCAAAGGATTGTGGGAAGAGAGCCTGCCAAACCTACTTCCAGCAAAATATAGCCCATGGTGCGAAAGAAATACGAAGCAACTGGCTAACTTCTGAAAAATTAAAGAATGCTGTCACAAGAGCAAAAGATAGGGACAGAAATAATTATGGGTTTGTACCCGACACTCCAACTAGCAGGGTATATCGACTAATCGAGAACATTGATCATTTTTGCAAGACATATGTTTAGGAAATTATAAGCTATTCTTATATTTGATATAAACCTTTGGCATGGACGAAAAATAGGTATTATGCAAAAGTTAAAAAATACAGAGGTGCATTTATGAGCAGTTTCATCACAAATTTTCAGTCACCTGTCGGAATAGAAGATCTTTCTGAGCGTTTTGAAGCCGGGAAATCAAACATCGATATTTTACTTGAAAGTCAGAATAAAGGATGGACCGAATGGACGGTAGCAAAAGATGCGAAGGTTGGAGATACTGTCTTTTTCATGTGTGCAAAAACCTCGCGAGATCACATTAGGTCTTGCGTGAAGGAAGCAAAAGCATCCGGGAATATAGGTCTACTAAATTTTGCCGAAGAGCAGAAGAGCAAATACTATCAATATGCGGGGAAAATACTGGCCTTTGGCATTGTTGTTGAAAAGCCTCGTCCATCCTTTGTAGAATGGGAGTATCAGTATTGGAAAAGTCCATGGTATGCTCGAATAGAACAAATCGAGTTTTTGGTCAACCCAATCGATATTGCGGAATTTCGAAATTTTATCACTGTAAGCCGAACTGGAGCAATTACAAAACTAGATGAAGAACAAGAAATGCAACTACTTCAGCTAATCGGCAACTGACAGCAGACATATACAACAGACATATATAAATTTCAGGGAATCTACAAACAGGGGAAAGTTGGAGAAAAGTAAAAAGCTTGAAAATCCCTTTCAGGAAGGTTTTCAAGCTTTTAGCCTTCGCAAATGGCGGAGAAGGAGGGATTCGAACCCTCGCTGGAGTTGCCCCCACTAACGGTTTAGCAAACCGTCCCCTTCGGCCTCTTGGGTACTTCTCCGAGTTATTTGATTATATCAATTTACTGCACAAAGGCAAGAGCCTTGCCAAAGCTGCCCCGGCATTATAACACAGTTTTTCCGCAAAAGAAATATGCCATTTACGAGCCTGGTTTTTAGTTACAGGGGCTGCAAGTTAGAGTGAAATAGCCTATTGGCAGTCCGGCTACTTTTCATCAGCCTGCACCTAAAAATCAGGTCTCATGCTCGCAAGCTTTGCCGGCAAGGCTCATATTTGTTAATTTTCAGGGGAGCCTTCCCCAAATAAGAAGACGTCCAGTTTACTCTGCAAAATCCTTCTGTATATCCCGCTAATCGGACCGATGCTGAGCGCAGCTAGAATCGTCCCCTCACGAACCCCCTGCAAACGGCCTGTAAAAACAAGAATCAAAAGGCTGGCAAGAGCTACAGAGATACTGTCAAAAATTCCCTTCATCGTGGAAAAGGGCCGGCCTGTTTTCTCTGCCAGAACAGCAACAATACCTTCCGCCGGCATAGGGAGGAGTTTTGGCGAGAGATACAAGTAGACACCAAGGGCCATAATGAAAATACTGGCCAAGAGAATAATCAGTCGCTCGAAATAGCTTTCCGGCTGAAGAAAACGGACGATTTCGCCGGACAGGTTAATGAAGTAGCCGTATAGGAAGGAGGGCAAGATTTGTATGAGGGTTGTCGGTTTAGTCTCTTTCCGCAGAATCAGGACTTGGATTCCGATATAGATGAGAAAAACGAGAGTAGTCAACCGGCCAAAGTTTCCCTCCGTAATGAGACTGAGAATATAGGGCAGGGAGACTACTGCAGAAATTCCTAAATTTCCTATAACAGCAAGACTTGAACCGAAGGCTATGAGGAACATGCCGAAGACGTAGGCAAGTAATTGCCGAACAAGGTATTTGCCACTTCTTTTTTCTTTATCCATACTTAAGCTCTTTCCCTTCCTTTTATCCGAAGGCCTAAACCCTCTTTTTACCCTTCCTGTCTCTACTCAGCTTCGCTACTTTGTAGCTATAATCGCTCCTTTCCTGCTTTCCTATTCTAGCAGAAAATAGAAAAGGGCTGCTCCTGCAGCCCTCTTGTCTAGTTTCAGTTTATCCTATGCCAAGGCATGGTATAAATTATAGACAGCCCGCCTCTACTCTAGATCGTCGGGATAGGCTTCTGTCCAAGCTTTCATACCGCCTTCGAGGGTGAAGACATCGTCCATTTTGGCCCCTAATTCAGAGAGGGCATTGGTACCGGCTTGGGCATAACGGGCACCGGAATAGCAGACTAAAACGATGGGTTTATCGTTGCCTTCAATGGCTTTTTTGATAACTTCTTTGCCCTTTGCCTCATCATTACCGCTGACAACAACGTCCAGGTCGGCAGAAACGGCGCCGGGGATGTGTTTCTCATCAAAGTCAGCCGCTTTTCTTAAGTCTAAGAGAAGATATTTATCCATGTCGGCTTTGACGTCTTCAGCAGAAATCTTCTTCATTTCTACATCAGCTTTACCATTGTCTTTCTTACCGCAGGCGGTGAAAAGGCCTAAAGAAAGGACCAGAACTAAAACTATACTTACTACTTTTCTTGTATTTTTCATAATATTCCTCCATCTGGGCGATATATCTGTATTTAGATATTAGATACTCGCAAACCATCACGCATTGTAGGCCTCGAATTTTTTTATGTCAATGCTATATCGATTTTTATCCTTAAAGTACTATTTAACCTTTCCTATAATCGCAATTATCGATATACATTTATTGACTTAAAACAAAATATTTCCTATTCTTCAAGTTGCTTTTAAGCAAAGTTATTAAATAAAGAGAACACGAAAAATAGCAAGCAGTTTGTGGCTGTTTGGCTTAATTATGGAGGGATTTGAATGTCTATTGAAGAAAAAACACAAAAGCAAGAAAATATGTCTTTCCTGCGCCGGAACAGGTCCTGGATTATGCTGGGCATCATTATCTTAGTTGTCGCCTTGTACCTGCTAGTACCAAGCCTCAATGCCGCCGTGAACAAGTTTCTGAGTCCCTTGGCCTCCGGCAATATTGACACCGTGGTTGATTTTATCCGCTCCTACAAGGGCTATGCTGCGGTGATTTCCTGTCTCCTCATGGTTCTCAGCAGCGTGATTGCCCCCCTGCCCGCCTTCCTCATTACCCTGTCTAATGCCGTTATTTTCGGCTGGTGGCAAGGGGCTATCCTTTCCTGGTCCAGCGCCATGCTGGGCGCTGCCCTCTGCTTCTTTATCTCTCGCTCCTTAGGCCGTGATACGGTTGAGAAACTGGCCGGTAGAGGGGCCTTGCAGAGCGTAGAAAAATACTTCGAAAAATATGGTACGAGAACCATCCTAATCTGCCGCTTGCTGCCTTTTGTTTCCTTTGATGCGGTCAGCTATTTTGCCGGCCTCACCCCGATGACCTTCTGGCCCTTCTTTATCGCCACAGGGGTCGGCCAGCTTCCGGCTACTATTGTCTACTCCTATGTGGGCGGAACCCTGACCGGCGGGGCCCAGGCCCTCTTCTTCGGCCTAACCGCCCTCTTCGGCCTGGCTATTATGATTAGCATCCTTAAACAAATCTACGACGGCCGCCAAAAGGACCGGGCCTAGAAAAGCCAAAGGCTAAAGTTGGGGCTCATAATTGAGCCCTATATAATTAAGGGTAAATCCCAAACGCTTCTTTGAAGACCGCTTAGGCAGAGGACGGAGGCCTTAGTATGACAAAGACAAAATCTTTAGGTATGGCTTTACATCAGGGAATATCCTTTCACCCCTACATGATGCGTGTAGAAAGTAGGGAGGCTGTCTTCTGGCCGGGTTGTGCCATTATGACCCTTGACCCTGCCTTGCTCTACAAGGTCCATCGTATCTTAAAGCGCAAAGAGCCTTCTCTGGGCCTTGCTTCTGCTTGCTGCGGCCAGCCCACCCGCTTTTTGTTTCCCGAAAAACTTAATAAAAGACAGGCAACACTGCAGGGTCTTCTAAAAAAGGCCGGCGTTAAACGCATTTATACAAGCTGCGCCAATTGCGAACTTGAGCTGGCCTTTCTCGAAGGCATAGAAGTGATCAGCGCTTGGGAAGAGCTGGCCAAATATATTAAGAAGACAGACCTGAACCCCTTGCCCGGCCCATTTGTCCTACATGACCCCTGTCCCTTACGGAAAAGAGAAGGCTCCTTGGACTCTTTCCGCAAGCTCCTCAGCCTAAGCGGGGCGGAAGTTTTCGAGCCCGACCACTCCCGCAGTAAAACTCTTTGCTGTGGCAACCGCCATATGCTCAACATCAAACAAGCCGAACAAAGTCAAAAATTGCGCCGCTTGCGCCTGCAAGACTGCCCGGAAGATCTTACCATTACCTCCTCCTGCCAAGGCTGCCTCGGCTCCTTTGCCGGTGAAGGCAGAGAGACCAGGCATCTTTTTGAAGTCCTCTTCGGGGAAAGCAGACAAAAAGGCTGGGCTAACCGGATTCGCTTCACCAGGTCTCTTGGGAAGAAATAAGTGGGCCTGGTATAAATCCTTCAAGGCCGGCGGGAAATATTCCCCTATCTCGACATGAAAAATGCTAGAATGCTAAGATGTGCTGGAGAAATCTTGCTTTTTGTTGGGAAAAAGACTCGAAATACCGCAGATTATGCCGGCTAGCGATAAAGACAAGGGTATAAACAAGGCAAACGAAGTATATTGGATTACAATTAGTGGAAACATGACAAGGAAGTCAGACAAGGAAATGACTATGAATAGAATGAATAAAATGAAAAGAACAAATCGACCGAATGATAGCAATGAACAAGATGAAAAGTCTGCACTGGCTGAAGCCGCTTCAGAAGGGCAGAAGAATAGTAATGAGCGTAAGATTCAAGTTTTGCGGAGGCTGAGCAGCCTCCTCATTGTCCTGGGTATTTTGGGCATCCTGCTCCCCTTTTTCAACTCCTTCCTACTGGCCAGGAACAGCGACATTGATTTAAGCAGCCTTTCCGCGGAAAGTATGCAAAAGGCCATGGAAGATGCCCAAATGGTCCCCTTCAGCGAAATCAAAGAAGTGGGCTTTGTAAACTTCTGGCCCCTGCTTGGCAAGTGGCAGGCGGACGATATCGCTGCCGAGCTCCATATCCCCTCGCTTGATATCGCCCTGGCTATTTTCAACAGCGCCTCCAATACCAATCTTCTGGCCGGTACCGGCCTGCTTTTTGCCGACCGCCACATGGAAGATACAAACTTTGTTATTACCGGCCACCGTGTCCAGGGCAAGGGGGTTTTGCTCCATAGCCTGATGGATGCCGAACTGGGAAAAAGTATCTATGTTACCGATAAGGAGAAGATCTACGTCTACCGGATTGTGGACATGCAGGAAAAGGAGACCTCGGCCCTTTATATGCTGGATGAATCAAGAAATGAAGATTATGCCGTCTCTTCTATCATCAGCATTATGACTTGCTACCAGGGGCGGTCCAGCTCCCGTTGGTTTGTTATAGGGGCTCTTGAAGAGGTTATCCCCTATGATGAGACTTTGGTCAGCCGGGAATATTCTTTTGAATAAGAGGGGCAAAACTTCTCAAAAAGCGGGGTAAAAGGCAGGCGGTGCGGGCCGCCGCCCGTACCGCCAAAAGGAGAGATATACTTTTTATGTAAATAAAGGAAATATATCACTAGAAGGTAGCAAGTATTTTTCTAGTTAGCTTAATTTTTTAAAATTCTTTTTTATTTTTCCGAAAATCTTCTTCGGACATTCAAAAAGGCCCGTAAGAGGGCCCTTTTACACTCATCTTAGCTTGACAAGATTTTTTACCGATATATCTTTTAAAGCCCTTGCGCTCAACTTTTTATCCGCCTAGTCCTCATAGTGCAAGACCAGGGCCTGGGTACCATCATCGGCATGGCCTTTTTCGGCAAAGTCCTCATACATTTCTAAAACAGCCTCCAACATTTCCAGCTCAAGCTCACGCTTTTCCATTTCTTCTTTAACAATGGTCATGTCCTTGATGAAGTGTTTGACAAAGAAGCCCGGGGCAAAGTCACCGGCTAAGGCCCGGGGTGCCATATTGTCAATTTGCCAGCTTCCGGCTGCCCCTGTCCCTATGGCAGAAAGCATCCGCTGGGGATCAAGGCCCACTTTTTTAGCATAGACGATGGCTTCCGTATAGGCTGCGGTTGCTCCAGCAACAGCAATTTGGTTGCAGGCCTTGGTGTGTTGGCCGGCTCCGTATTCCCCCATATAGGCGATATTTTTGCCAAAAGTATCAAAGAGAGGTCTGGCCTCTTCAAAGTCTTCCCGTTTTCCCCCGACCATAATGGCCAGGGTCCCCTTCCTGGCTCCGGAATCTCCTCCGGATACCGGGGCATCCAGCATGCGGAGGCCCTTGTCTTCGGCCTTTCTGCCTAACTCCACAGCGAGGCTAGGACTTGATGTTGTCATGTCGACAATAAGGCTTCCCGGCTTAGCGTTAGCAAAGATTCCCCCGTCACCCAGCATGACCTCCTCAACATCTTGGGGATAACCCACCATAGTGAAGATATAGTCTGCCTCTTCGACTGCTTCTTTAATCGAATCTGCGCAAAGACAGCCTATCTGCTCTGCACAAATTAAGCCCTTTTCTTTTGAGCGGTTATAAACTTTCAGTTCATGGCCTGCCCTAGACAAATGTCCGGCCATAGACCGGCCCATGACCCCCGTACCAATCCAATAAAACATATGATAAGTAATCGATAAAGTTGATTAAATTACTTTGGTTTTTATTTATGCACTCATCATTATACGCAGGGATTTTTTCATTTCTTTTATTGATATAAAATCCATTGTCTAAAATATCTTCCGCATTTTTATTCGAGCCATTATTATTATTAAAAAACTTGAAAGCTCCCGCCCCCTTTTTGTAACCAAGTGCTTCTAATTCTCCAGCTATATCTTCTTTACGTCCATTCTTTGCAACAGACAAATTGATTCCTGCAGCAATATATACTTCAATTTCCGGATAACTTAAAAAGACATTATTAAATTTATTCTCCTTAAATAGCAATCTTATATTAGCTTTCAGTCTCTTTTTTTCAGCTTCTAATTTACAAGCCCTATCCAAGTCCGTGACATAAAAAACTATCTTATACAAGCCTTTATTTTTAGAAAAAATTTCATCAAAACTAAAATAGCCCTTCCCTTCTAAAATTTCATAATCAATATTATGAGAATCTATACTCGAATTCCGTATCATCCCCTTAATCATTTGCGCATCCGTATCGCCCTCACAAATGATTAGAAGCTTTGTGGCTGTCTTAAATTTTTTCTTTTTTCGTCTTTTTCTTACCATAGCTAAGCCTCAAAAGCTCCCTTTAAATATAGTTCATCTAAAAGTTTTCTCTCTTTTCTAAAATCGTAATCATCAATCGTATTGATTTTTGTGAAAAGTTCTTTTCCTTTTTTGACGATTATTAATTGACTTGGATGAAAAAGATCTAGATTTAATAGGCGCAAGTTGTGAGAAGTAATAATAAACTGGCCCTTTACATTCAAAGAGGAGTTTATAAATTGATTAAATAGCCTTATCAATGCCTTCGTTCCAATAGAAGAGTCAAGTTCATCAACAACGAGGGTTTTGC
>JAMNZB010000053.1 GCA_023622515.1 Bacillota bacterium
GGTTGGGCGGCAATTCTTTTATTTGGTGACCAAAGGAAAGAAATCAGCGGCTATGAAGCCGCTACAACGAACAACCGAATGGAACTAAGGGCAGCGATTGAAGGACTAAAAGCTCTGAAGGTGCCTTGTCAAGTCGACTTATATAGCGATAGTGCCTATCTCGTTTCTGCCTTTACACAAAACTGGCTAACTAACTGGCAGAATAATGGTTGGAAAAACGCAGCCGGGCAAGCCGTAAGTAATATTGACCTGTGGCAAGAACTATTAACTTTAGCTGAAATTCACACCATTACCTGGCATAAGGTTAAGGGGCATGCGGATAATGAGTATAACAATCATTGTGACAAGCTTGCTGTTGAGGCCATACAAAAAGGCCGCTTAGCTAGAAAAGATTTAATTAACCGAGGGGACTTGGAAGAGAAAATTATTTCTCATGAAGTTCTCCATAAGGGAAGGATTATTAACCTGCATCGCTATAATGTTAAGTTAAGTGATGATTCTCTCGTAAGTAGAGAGATAGTGCACCACAGTGGTGGTAGTGTTATTGTTGCAATGAGCAAGTCTGACGAAATATATTTTGTCAGCCAATTCAGGCTTGCTGCAAATCGGGTTATGCTTGAGCTCCCTGCCGGAAAGATAGATGCCGGGGAAGATCCTTTACATTGTGCGAAGCGTGAGCTAAAGGAAGAGACAGGTTTAGAAGCCAAAAAATGGAGGAAATTATCGGCCTTCTATACAAGTCCCGGTTACTCCGATGAAGTCTTACATATATTCCTTGCTGAAGATTTGAAAGAGGGAAAACAAAAGCTGGATGACGGAGAATTTCTTAATGTAATGAAACTTTCTTTGCAGGATGCAATGCAAAAAGTTATTTACGGGGAAATAGAAGATGGTAAAACTTGTCTGGGGATTCTTATGGCGGCACAAATATTAAGTGATAAAGGTCTGTGAAAATGAGCAAAGAACAAAATTCGAAGGCCAAAGAGTCGATGCTTTTTGACGATGTTTTCCAGCAAGGCAAAAGCAGAGAAGTGATTTCTATCCTTCTGATTGGGGTCGCTCTCTTATTTGCCGGGATTTTGTGGGCTCCGGGAATTTTTGGCGGTGCCATCGGGCAGCTTCTGTCAACAACATGTTTTGGCTTATTTGGAGTTTTTAGTTACATTCTACCGATTTTATTTTTATATTTTGCTGCAGAACAATATTTAACAAAATCAAGCCAGGCCTCTTCTTCACGAAAAATATATATTCTCTGTTTTTTATACTTTGTTCTCGTTCTCATTTCTCTACTTACATTGAGTGTAGATAAAATCAAAGACCTGTCTTGGCAGGCCGGGAAATATTCTGCCTGGAAGGGGGTTCAGGCCCTGTGGGAATCGGGAAAAATTCCTAAGCTGGTAGCCCTATCCAATTTCTGGTCCGGTGGTTTGCTAGGGGGTATAAGTGCCTTGGCCTTGATGCGTGTTTTAGGAAAAGCCGGAAGCCTGATTATTATTATTGCGATGATTTTCGCTTTGGCCATTTTGACCTTTAACATATCCTGGAAGCGAACACTTGAAAAAACTGCTGTAGGTGTTAGCAAAACAGGTCACAAGGTAAAGGAACTAGGCAGAGGATTTCTAAAGAAAAGGAAAGCGATTATGGAGAAGAATAAATTGGATTATGCACACAGAAGAGATGAATTTACAGAAGAGGAAGATGCTTCTCTCGCAGGAAGAATTGAAGAAAAAGAAGAAGTACTTGAAAGCGAAAAAGAATTTTCCTTTACCTTTCCCGCAGGCAATTGGTTGAGAAATGATTTTGATGAACCCCTGTTTCCGGAGGAAGCCCCTGTTATAGGTAACCGGAACTCGTCTCCCTTGCCCGGTGAATATTTTTCTGAAGAAGCTCCTTTGCAGGATTTTGCCGCACCCATAATACGCAGTGCTCATATTCCTCTCAGAGAAGCCTATCTTCCGGCAGAAGAGGAGGAAGTGGACCACAGTTTTGTTCCGAACGAAATTGATGAGGACATCATCGATATTGCCTCCCGAATTAAAGAAGGGGAAGATCGCTTGCGCGAAATAGCCGGACGTGAACACTGGGAAGATCGTAGTGATTCTGCCGGCGGAGGAAGGACGAAAACAAAAAATAAAATTCGTGCAAAAAGGACCGGCAGCGATATCTTAGGAAAGTACCTTCCCCCGCCAACAGATTTATTAATTCCGGATAATCTTGATGACGAAAAGAACAACAAAGATGAAATCCGTCTTTTAGGTGCTAAACTTGAAAAAACACTTAATGACTTTGGTGTGGATGCGGAAGTCGTTAATTTCATTACCGGGCCGACCATTTCTCGTTTTGAGGTCAAACCCGGTCCGGGTGTAAAAGTCTCTAAGATTGTCGGTTTGTCTGATGATATAGCCCTTGCCCTAGCGGCAACAGCTGTCCGTATAGAAGCCCCTATCCCCGGGAAATCGGCTATTGGCATTGAAATACCGAATAAAGACACACAGGCTGTAAGACTAAGAGATATCATTGAGTCGAAAGAGTTTAAGGAAAGTAAAACGAAAATTACCGCCGCACTGGGACGAAATATCCAAGGTGATCCTATCCTTTGCGATATTTCATCGATGCCGCACCTATTAATTGCCGGGGCAACAGGCTCCGGGAAGTCTGTTTGTATCAATTCAATTTTGATTTCCCTTTTATATAAGTCATCCCCAAAAGACTTGCGTATGGTAATGATTGATCCTAAAGTTGTCGAACTCAGTGTCTATAACGGCATTCCCCATCTGGCTTCTCCTGTGATTACCGATCCCAAAAAAGCCTATGCTGTTTTGGAATGGGCCGTAAAAGAAATGGAGGATCGCTATAGGCTTTTTGCAGATAATGCTGTCCGTGATTTTAAGGCCTACAATGAACTTGTTGCACAAGACCTTATTGATGATGGAGAGCACCTGCCCTATATTTTGCTGGTCATTGATGAGCTTTCTGACCTTATGGCCACAACCCCTACTGAAGTGGAAGATGCTATTGCCCGTTTGACTTCCATGGCCAGGGCAGCCGGCATTCATTTGATTATTGCTACGCAAAGACCCTCTGTTGATGTAATTACCGGCGTCATAAAAGCGAATATCCCCTCGCGCATATCCTTTGCTGTTGCCTCGCAAATTGACTCACGTACAATCCTTGATATGGGAGGAGCGGAAAAACTTTTAGGGAAAGGTGATATGCTTTACTATCCACAGAACGCATCCAAGCCTTTGCGGGGACAAGGGGCCTTTGTGACCGATGCAGAAGTAGAACGTGTTGTGAAATATTTGACCAATCACTACTCTGCACATTTTAATGAGGATTTGGAACAGGAATTAAAAATGGCCGGTTCAAGGAGTGGCAGTTCAGCTTCCGGCAGTCTTGCGTCAGCGGATAATGAGGAAGATGAGCTGCTTTATGAAGCTTTACAAGTGCTAGTTGATAATGAGTATGCTTCAGTATCCTTATTACAAAGAAGGTTAAATGTGGGTTATCCTCGTGCTGCAAGGATGATTGATGCCATGCATGAAAAAGGCTGGATAGGACCTTTTGAAGGGAGTAAGCCAAGAAAATTATTAATAACGGCTGAAGAGGCTGAGGAAATTATTTCAAAGGGTTAATATATAAAGAAAGTATTAAGC
The DNA here is from genome assembly GCA_023622515.1 of Bacillota bacterium. Classification (GTDB taxonomy): domain Bacteria; phylum Bacillota; class Clostridia; order Saccharofermentanales; family DTU023; genus SFFI01. The sequence goes on from JAMNZB010000053.1 coordinate 3,657, forward strand.
AAAGAAGATTAGAGAAAACAAACAAAGAAGGAGATGTCGAAATGAACTTGATCAAAGGAAAAGAATTATCAGAAAAAATGCGGGAAAATATCGCCAAGGAAGTACAAGAGGCTCTGGCACGCGGTAACAGGCCTCCCGGACTTGTCTTTATCCGTGTGGGAGAAGGAGCGGATTCCGCCTCTTACCTAAGGAGTATCGAAAGACAGGCAAACAAGGCCGGATTTAATTTTCAAAAAGAAGAGCTGTCTTCAGAGATTTCAGAGCAGGATTTGCTGGCTGTCATTGAGAAGTACAATAATGATTCGCTAATTGACGGAATCATTTGCAGCATGCCTTTACCCAAGCATATTTCTGAACGAAAAATCAGCAGCAGCATCCGACATGATAAAGATGTTGAAGCCCAGCACCCTTATAATGCCGGGAAATTACTCTTGGCTTATGCCGACTTGATTCCTTGTACTCCTGAAGCGGTCCACCAACTTTTGCTCGATAGCGGCTATGAATTGGAAGGAAAGCATTGTGTTGTCTTAGGCCGCAGTAACATACTTGGTAAGCCTGTAGGGCTACTTATGCTTCAGGAAAATTGCACGGTAACCTATTGTCATTCTAGAACAAGAAATCTCCCGGCAATTGCCTCTCAGGCTGATATTCTAATTTCTTGTATGGGAAGAGCAAAGATGGTTGACGAGACATATACCAATCCGGAGCAAATAATTATCGATGTAGCTATCAATGTTGATGAAAACGGAAAACTATGTGGCGATGTTAATTTTGACCGTGTAGCCGACAAGGTAAAGGCTATTACTCCTGTTCCCGGTGGTGTAGGGCCTGTTACTAATGCAATATTAATGCAAAATACGATGATTACCTATAAAAATCATCTTTCCGGCAATGACCAGCAAGACTAGCAGGGAAGAGGAAAAGAATATCTCATTGCCGAGTGAAGAGTATTCTCTTATAGATACAGCGGAGATTATTATTACCGGCAATGAGATTATAAGTGGGAAAACCCAGGACACCAATAGCCGTTTTTTGGCCCGTGAGCTGAGGAAAATCGGCATCACTGTACATTATATTTCCACAGTTAGCGATGATCCCCAAGACCTTTACGAGGCTGCAAAACTAGCTTATTCGCGCTCTGACCTGATTATCAGTTCCGGCGGTCTGGGGCCAACAGAAGACGATGTAACGATGGAAGTAATGTGCCGGGCAGCCGGTCTAAATCTCCAATTAGATGCTGATTGCTTGGCTACTATTGAAGCTTATTTTGCTCGAACTAAGCGCAAGTGTGCGCCCAATAACCGAAAACAGGCCTATATGCCGCAGGGAGCCCGCATCTTAAAGAACCACTTTGGTACGGCTCCGGGCGCCTTTGTTCACTTTGACTACTTGGGTAAGCCCAGGCATCTGGCCTTATTGCCGGGGCCTCCGGGAGAATTAGTGCCTATGTTTACGGATTCCTTAAAACCCGTCTTAAAAGAACTTTCTCCCCATCGCTATAGGACACACTCCTTTCGTGTTTATGGCCTCGGAGAATCAAACATTGAGATGTTATTGTTGGATTTGATTAAGGAAAATAAGGGAATCAACCTAGCAACATACGCTTCTAGCTATGAGGTTGAGGTGCTTGTCTCTGAAGTCATTTCAGACAGGCAAGATAACGGCGCATTATTCCAAAACTATGTAGAAACTATACGCCGTCGACTTAAGCACTTTATTTTCACGGAAAAAGAGGAGACATTAGCCCAACGGGTATTGGACCTCCTCATCCAAAGGGAATATACCATTGCCTTTGCGGAATCTTGTACGGCCGGTCTCTTGTCCTCATTGATAGGCTCCGTACCGGGTGCTTCAAAGGCTTTCTTCGGCTCAGTTATTTCCTATAACAATGACATTAAAGAAAAGTTTTTAAAGGTTGACTCCGGCATTTTAGAGCATTTCGGTGCCGTGAGCCGGGAGACCGCTTTAGCTATGGCCGATGGGGCTAGAGAAAGTTTTCAGACGGACTTTTCTGTTTCCATAACAGGAATAGCCGGCCCCTCAGGCGCTAGTCCGGAAAAACCGGTCGGTACGGTGTGGATTGGCCTTGTTTCTCCAACCGTTCGCGAAGCCTTTCGCTTTCAGTTTTCCGGAGAACGCAAGCGAATCCAGGAGCGTGCCGCCTTCCGTGCTCTTGATCTGATTCGACGTGCATTAGAGAATTGGCCCTTAGCGGAGAAGGAAGAATAAAGATAAATAAGTGTAAATGCTTGTAGATGACGCAAAAGAGCAGTTTTTGTCGGAGAAGCTTTCTTGCACGATGCCGGCTGATGACCTATAATTTTGCATGTCAATTACAGATCGCTACATTGGAAATGGAGAAAATATATGGCAAGAAAACGTCGAGGGAAATCCTCACAACAAGTTGAACAAGTCAGCAGTGAAGAAAGAAAAGCTGCTTTAGGCCTCGCCTTAAACCAAATTGAAAAGCAATTCGGAAAAGGAGCGATACAAGTTCTCGGAGATGCTCAGATTGAACCCATTGAAGCAATTTCAACAGGAGCTTTATCACTAGATGTTGCTCTAGGCATAGGTGGAATTCCGAGAGGACGCGTTACAGAAATTTACGGACCGGAATCATCCGGTAAAACGACTCTTGCCTTGCATGTTATCGCTGAGGCACAAAAGGAAGATGGTATTGCTGCATTCATTGATGCTGAACATGCCTTGGATCCCCATTATGCGGAAAGAATAGGTGTTGATTTAGATAATCTGATTGTTTCTCAGCCGGATAATGGTGAACAAGCCCTGGAAATTACAGAAGCTCTCGCCCGTAGCGGAGCGGTAGACTTGATAGTGGTAGACTCTGTTGCAGCACTCGTACCAAAAGCTGAAATCGACGGCGAAATGGGCGATTCACTACCGGGCCAGCAAGCTCGTTTAATGTCTCAAGCCCTGCGAAAGCTGGCTGCCGTTTTAGGTAAGTCAAATACAGCGGTAATCTTCATTAACCAGCTGCGTGAAAAAATCGGTATTATGTTTGGGAATCCGGAAACAACAACGGGGGGGCGGGCTCTTAAATTCTACTCCTCTGTCCGCTTGGATGTTCGCAAGATTGAAACCCTAAAAGAAGGATCCGACGCTGTCGGTGCCCGAACACGTGTTCGAGTAGTAAAAAACAAAGTCGCTCCGCCTTTTACAGAAGCTGAGTTTGACATTCTCTACGGGAAGGGGATTTCCGACTCCGGTTGTATTTTAGATTTAGGTGCCAATCTGGATATTATCGAAAAAAGCGGTTCCTGGTATTCCTATGCCGGTGAGCGGATGGCCCAAGGTCGTGATAATGCCCGAATCTGGCTTGAAGAGAGGCCTGACATTGCCGAGGATATTCGCAGGCAAATTCTCGACTATTACCAACCGGAAGAAGAGCAAGCTGATGATGAAATTGAAAGAGTAGAGGAAGAGAAGCAGAAAAAGGCCACCAAAGCAGATACTGTTGATGATATTGATGAACTGTTGAATCTGGATATCTGATGATTTCTGATGATAAAAAAAATAAAATTGCCCAGGCAAAAAAAATCATTACAGCTATTGAAAACTCTTCAAAGACTGTCAAAGCTGAGGATGGGAAAATGGAAATTCCTCAGCCGGCTGCGGGAGTCTGTGAAGCAGGATATAACAATGCATTTGAAAAAACCGGCGAATATACCAAAGCCCGTATATTCGCCGTTAAATTTATCGGCCTCGACCCCGGCAAGAGCAGTGGTAAAGTTCATGCAAAACTGAGGGAGTTTGGCTGTTCCCCGTCTTTAGCTAGGAAAGTTGTTGAGGATTTGGAAGAAGCGGACTACATTGATGACTATAGAGCCTGTGCTAAAATTGCCCGCCGTCATCAAGGAAGTAAATCGAAATCTAAGCAGTATATGAAAAAGCTTTTTATTGAACACGGTGTAAAAGAGACCATTGCCGATTTATATATGGATTGCTTGCCTGATGATGGAGAAAGTATACAACATCTTTTACCCCAAAGCTTGCCTGAAGGAAGAAAAGAGATAAACAAGCTTATGCGACGTTTGCAGGCTAGAGGCTATGCATTTAACACCATTCAATCATGTCTTAGAATGCTGGAAAGAAAATCATGAAATATACCTATTATTTATTGTCCCTAGGTTGCCCTAAAAATGAAGTTGATGCAGAGGCTATGAGTGGTATTTTGCAGGAAATGGGCTTCTCTGCGGTTGCCGACCCTTTAAAAGCGCAGTTTTTTATTGTTAATACTTGTGCTTTTATTGAATTAGCTCGAGAGGAAGCCATAGAAGCCATTTTAGACCTTGCTGACTACAAGGCTTTGCAGATTGAAAAAGGAATTGCAGCCTATCTGATTGTTACCGGATGTCTCTCACAGCGTTATGCAACGGAAATTTATGACAGCCTTCCGGAAGTTGATTCTTGTTTGGGGACAGCAGAATACCATTTGATTGGTGAGCGTTGCCTTAGCCTGTTGAAAAATGAGGAAGGCAAGCTTCAGCCAAAAGGAAAGGGAAGTTTGGAGCATTTGAAGAAATTACACAAGCCTTCTCTAGACAGAAAATATGCTTATTTAAAAGTTTCCGAAGGATGCAACAACGGCTGTGCTTTTTGTTCCATCCCCTTGATTAGAGGCGGCCAGCAATCCCGGCCCATTGAAGAATTAGTGGCTGAGGCAAAATACTATGCCGGTTTGGGTATTGAAGAATTAATCTTAGTCGCTCAAGATACTACCCGCTATGGTTCGGATCTTTATGGTAAAAACGCTCTTGTAGATCTTATAAAGGAATTGCTTCCCCTTGAAGGCATTCGTTGGATTCGCTTAATGTATGTTTACGGAGATTCCTTTTCCGAAGAACTTATAGAATGTATCGCTAAAGAGAAAAAAATCTTACCCTATCTTGATATTCCGATTCAGCATGGGTCCAATAGTATCTTGAAACAGATGCGAAGACGGGAAACAAAGGAAGAGATTCTTTCTCTGGTTAATAAATTGCGGGCCGGAATTCCCAATCTAATCTTAAGGAGTACTGTCATTGTAGGCTTCCCAGGAGAAAGTGAAGAAGATTTTGAAGAACTTCTTGAGCTGATTCGCACAGTTCGCTTTGACCGGCTGGGCTGTTTTATCTTTTCTCCGGAAGAAGGCACCTTAGCCGCTAAATTTCAGGAAAAAGTTGATGTTAAAACAGCTAAGAAGCGGTATGAGGCCGTAATGACTACACAGCAAAAAATAAGTTATGACTTAAATAAAAATAGAATTGGTAAACAATATGATATCCTTGTTGAGGGTATTGTGGAAAACTCACCCTTTTATTTTGGTCGAAGTTATGCTGAAGCACCTGATATTGATCCTGAGATATATGTGCTTTCGCAAAATGAAAAGACGAAAATCGGTGATTTTGTTCCTTGCAGAATAGTTGATGCTGATGAATATAGTTTGACGGCACTGACAATAGAGGAGGACTTTGATTTTGAATTTACCGAATAAATTAACTATGCTTCGAATTTTTTTAGTTATTCCTATCATTATATTTCTTGTGCCTTTCGGAGACGGTACTTGGGCTCGCTTTGTCACGGGAAATACGGCAAGAATTATTTCAGGAAGCCTTTTTATTATTGCGGCTCTTACTGATTTTTTTGATGGTAAAATTGCCCGTAAATATGAGCTGATTACCGATTTTGGCAAATTGATGGATTCCCTTGCTGATAAGCTGCTTGTTATCGGTGTTTTTATTGCCTTCGTGCAATTAGGCAGGGTACACGCCTTAATTGTTAATATCATACTAGGCCGCGAATTACTGGTAACCGGTATTCGCCAGTTAGCTGCAGCAAAAGGCGAAGTTATAGCTGCCGGCCAATTTGGCAAGTGGAAAGCCTTTATCCAAATGTTAACTCTGGTGTATCTTTTGTTTGAACCTGTTTTCTATGACACTTTATTAAGCAGTCAAAGCAATCCATGCCTTTTTGGTAATATTCTAATAGCCATCTCTGTCGTTTTGACGATTGCATCAGGACTGGAATATGTGATTAAATACAAGCACTATTTCGCGGCGAAATAGAAACAGGCAGAGAATGCTTGACTATTAAATCAATATGGATTAAAAATATAAAATGTGTTTTAAGAGAAGTAATTGGAGGAAATTGATATGACACATGATGATATTTTCAAAAGAGTAAGCCAAATTTTATCTGAAGAGTTGGGTATTGATCCTGAAGCAATCGATATGGATGCGAATTTTATTGAAGATTTAAATGCAGACTCGCTAGACATAGTTGACTTGATTGTTGAAATGGAACACGAATTTGATGTTTCTATCCCGGATGATGAAGCAGAGCAAATCAGAACGGTTGGCGATGCTGTTAATTATATAGCTGACAATATTTAATGGAGAAGAGAGCTGCTAATTTACCCGAACTAGCAGAGCTTTTTTCAGAAGATAATACACTCTTTCAAACAGCTCTAACTCATAGCAGTTGGGCTTTTGAAAGAGGGCTTAGTAAAGAATATTCAAATGAGCGTCTGGAATTTCTGGGAGATGCTATTTTAGAATTATGTATTAGCTTGGCCCTGTATAATCTGGAACCGAACTTAGATGAGGGGCGCATGACACAAATCCGCTCTGTTCTGATTCGCGAAGAAACTCTTGTCCTTATCGCTCAAGATTTACATTTGGGCGAGTATTTGCGTGTGGGAAAAGGTGAAGCGGCCAGTGGCGGCAAAGAAAAGCCTTCCAATCTTGCGAACGCCCTGGAAGCGGTTATTGCTGCTTTTTATTTACACTATGGCCTAGAGGATACCAGTGCCTGGTTAAGAAAGCTTTATAAGCCTTATTACCGACTTGCCTTAGAAGGCAAGTTAATCTATGACTTTAAAAGTACTTTCCAAGAATATGTACAAAAAGAATTTCCTGAACAGATCATTCGCTATACCATTGTTCATGAAGAAGGTCCGGACCATGCTAGAATTTTCACCTCTGAACTTAGTTTGTCTGATGAAGTCATTGCTACAGGCAAAGGTAAGAGTAAAAAAGAAGCTGAACAGGCAGCATCGAAGAGGGCACTAGAGATTTTAGGCAAGGATATAGGATAGGGTTCATGTATTTAAAGGCTGTTGAGATACAAGGGTTTAAATCTTTTCCAACCCGGCAATATATTGAATTCCATTCCGGTTTAACGGCAATTGTCGGTCCAAATGGCTGTGGTAAATCGAATGTAACAGATGCTGTTCGTTGGGTATTGGGCGAGCAAAGCGCTAAAAGCCTGAGAGGGGCCAAGATGGAAGATGTCATTTTTAACGGCACCTCAACAAGAAAACCGATGTCCTCAGCGGAAGTAAGTATTTATATTGATAACTCGGACCATACCCTGGATTTTGATTATGACACGCTTGTTGTTACCAGACGCTATTACCGTTCCGGAGAAAGCGAATATTTAATCAATCAAAAAAGTTGCCGCCTGCGTGATATCAGAGAACTATTTGCGGATACGGGCATTGGTCAGGATGGGTATTCCATCATTGAACAGGGAAGAGTTGACGAGATTCTGAGCGAGCGCTCTGAAGACCGACGCAAAGTTTTTGATGAAGCGGCCGGTATCGTTAAATACAAGATGCGTAAGAGAGAGGCTGAGCGAAAACTCTTACGGACAGACGATAAACTACAGCGTTTGGAAGACTTAAGCGGAGAGATGGAACGGCAACTCAAACCTCTTGCCAAACAGGCGAAAGAAGCTCAAATCTATAAAACGCTGGCAAGTGAAGTCCGAGACCTGGATATTTATTTGAGCGTTCGTACTATCCAAGAGGAAGAACATAAAGAAAGAGACAGGGTAAGATATTATACCAGTCTTCTGAAAGACATTGCTGTACTTGAAGAAGAAAAGGACAAGCTCTATTCTGAACGCTCGGATTTACTTGCTGATAGAAAGAAACGTGAAGTAAAAGGCGATCAGCTAAATGAACAATATAATGAAAAAACCAAGAGTCTGGCACTTTTAGCTGAAGAAAAAGCCTTAGCTGCCGAAAGAGAGCGGGCAGCTAAAAAACGTATTGAGGATATTCATTCCGAACTGAAAAAAACGGACTTCAGCACGGGAAATCTAGAGGGCAAGTTAAAACAACGTGATGACCACCGTCTACGCCTAGTCGAACGGCAGTCTGCCGGCAAGGCCAGATTGGCGGAGTGTGAGAGTGAGCTTGCCGGTTTAGAAGAGAAGTTAAGTTCTATTGAGCAAGAGGAAGCCGCAAGGCGAGAGCGACTAACAAGCCTTCAAGATGCCATTTTTTCCAATCGCTCTCAGGTCTTTGCCCTGAATCGTGAGTTTGAACAAGGGTACATCCGTAGGGAAGAGCTCGAAGAAAATCTCTCTCTGGAAGAAGAAAACTTAGCTCTCCAAGTCGAAAAGAAAAGTCAGATAAAGACAGCACTGGAGACGACCACCCTCCTTCTTTCAGAGCAGGAAAGGTTTTTAGAAGAAGCGAAGCTGGAATATAACAAGCAAATAGAAAGCATCGGTCATGCAGAAAAACAAATAAGCGAAGAAAATCAGCTAATTCAACAAAAAGATTATCAATTGACTACCTTAAAAGGTCTGGAAGAAAATCGCGAAGGCTATCATCAAGCAGTGCGAGCAATTAGCCGGCAAATTGAAAAGAAGCCTTTATTCGGAGAAGGATTAATTGGTCCGGTAGCCGAACTGATTGTTGTTGAAAAAGCTTATGAATTGGCCATTGAAACGGCTTTAGGCGGAAGTCTGCACAATCTTGTTACGGAAAATAGCAGGGCGGCAAGTAAATTTATAGCCTGGCTAAAAGACACTAAAGAAGGGCGGGAGACCTTCTTGCCGCTTGACCGTATTGTAAGCCGAAGGCTTAGTCAAAGTGAAAGGCGGCGTGTAGAGGGCAAGCAGGGCTATTTAGGTACGGTCGATGAATTCATGTCCTGCCGAGAAGATTTATCGCCTCTTTTAGAATACCTGGGGGGGCGGATTATTCTTGCTGATTGCCTGGCTAACGCACAGGCTATTTCTGATGCTGTCAATAAACAAATTAAAGTCGTTACTTTAGAGGGTGACCTTGTAAATCCCGGGGGTTCTATGACGGGTGGCCGGACCTCTAAAGGGCTCAGTGGCTTGATTAGTCGTTCCAGGGAAATTGATGAGCTTGAATTATTTCTTCAGGAGCATTTGTATGCCGTAGAGCAAAATAAAAAAGAACTTGCCGAACAAAAAACACGTCTTCAGGAAAGAGATGGATATATACAGAAACTAAGTCTAAAACACAGTGAAATTGTTGAAAAAAAACGTCAGCTGGAAGAAGAAAAAATCTTGTATGAGACCATTATTGAGGAGAGGAAACCACAGCTCCTAGCTATCAAAAAGGAAGTGGAACTACTCGTTAAGCGTCTTTCTGAGATTTCAGCAATAAAAGAAGCTCTCAGCGAAGAGTTACGCGCTTATGAAGATGAGAAAGATAAAATCACTGCTTTGCTATCTGAAAGAGAACAGGAGGATACTACAGAAAGACTCCACAGAGAAAAGCTCCGTGAAGAAATTACCGAATTAAAAGTAAGCCTGGGCTCTACGGAGGAAGCCATCAAAGGTATCGAGGAATTAAAAAAGCAATTATTAGAAGAAAATAGGCGTCAGAGCGAGGAAAGACTTCTATTGGAAAAAGAAGAGACTGACCTCAAAGAAGATTTGGAGCGTAGTATACGCGAGCGCCATTTACGGGATGAGCGGGAAAAGAAAATACAGATGGAACTGAAGGCTATTTCTTCAGAACAAGCTAATCTTAAAAAAGAAAATGAAGTTCATGTAAACCGGGAATTAACAATCTTTGAGCGTAGCGAGCAAATCAGCTCTCAATTAAGTAGCATGGAGGCCGAGAAGGAGAGGGCCAGAGGAAGGCAAGAACGCTATGAAGAGAAAATCATCCGTGAAAAAAATAGGATTTGGGAAGAATATCATCTTAGCTTTAATCAAGCGAGGGATTTAGTCAAGGACCTTGTATTAGAGGATAAGAGCATTGCCAGATTAAAGACTTTAAAGGAAAAATTGCGTGCCCTGCCTCCGGTAAATCATTCAGCCCCTGAGGATTATGAGAGATTAAATGCACGCTACGAGTTAATGCTTGAGCAAAAAGAAGATGTCATTAATTCGCGCAAGCAGCTGACCAAGGTTATTGGAGAGCTTGAGAAGGCCATGCGCAAACAGTTTGCCCAAGAACTACAAGCCATCAATGAGGATTTTCAACAGTGTTTTGCTCAGTTATTTTCCGGCGGCAAGGCAACAATAAGCCCGGGTGAAGGCGACCTTCTCGAGTGTGATATTGAAATAAAGGCACAACCTCCCGGAAAACGTTTGCAAAGCTTGAGCCTTCTTTCGGGAGGTGAGCGGGCCCTTACAGCCATCGCCTTAGTCTTTGCTATTTTCCGGCAAAAGCCCGCTCCTTTTTGTTTCTTGGATGAGGTGGATAGTGCTCTTGACGAGTCGAACGTTATCCGTTTTGCAGAGTTTATCCAGGCCTATACGGATACAACCCAGTTTATTGTAGTTACCCATAGAAAGGGTACAATGGAAGCAGCATCCAGACTTTATGGGGTAACCATGAAAGAACGTGGTGTTTCTAGTATCTTATCCTTGGATTTAAGTGAGGGTTCGTTATTTGCCAGTGATACCGGTGATGTATGAGTTTTAAAATGTGTAAATTGAAAGAGTCTTATTTGCTACTGCGAAGTTTGTTGGAAGAAAGGAAAGATTATGGCTATTTTCGAAAAATTTAGTAGAGGTTTGAAAAAAACCAGAGATTTTTTTAGCAGAGGGATTAAAAAAATTGCGGGGAGCATGGGGAAGTTTGATGAAGACATGCTCGAGGATCTTGAGATGCTGATGATTCAGGCTGATATTAGTGTTCATACAAGCGATCTCCTTATTAATAAGATTAAAGAGCATATCAAGTCAAGCGGAGATGATTCTTTTGAGGCGGTAGTGGATGTATTACGTAAGGGCATGCGAGAGGCAACGGGTGAGCCTGGAGAACTGTCTGTTGACCCTAACTGCCTCAATGTAATCTTAATGGTTGGTGTCAATGGAACAGGAAAGACAACAACAACAGGGAAGCTGGCTTATCGCTATACCAAGCAAGGTTACAAAGTTGTCATGGCTGCTGCTGATACTTTTCGTGCCGCTGCTATTGAACAACTTGAAATATGGGCGGAACGCTCAAATAGTATCCTAATAAAGAGCGAGCAAGGTAGCGACCCCGCTTCTGTGGTTTACAATGCCATTTCAGCAGCCAAGAGCAGGAAGGCGGAAATTCTCATCGTTGATACTGCCGGACGCTTGCACAATAAGAAAAATCTGATGGATGAGCTAGCAAAAATTCGTCGTATCATTAATCGAGAAGCGGAGGGGGCGCAAATTACCAGTTTGTTGATCATCGACGCAACCACGGGGCAAAATGCTCTATTCCAAGCAGAGGCCTTCCACGAAGCAACCGACCTGGATGGGTTAGTTATTACTAAACTGGATGGTAACGCCAAAGGGGGAATTGCCTTAACCGTTGCCCATCAAGCCAAACTTCCCATTTACTTTGTTGGTCTTGGTGAACAGATTGATGACTTACAGGACTTTGATCCGGATTCCTATATAGACTCACTGCTTCCCGAAAACTATAGAAAGTAAAAAATTTCATCCGGGAAACTCATAGTAAACGTACAATTAAGTACTAAAATAAAGCTGTAAAGCAAAATGCTTGACAGGGCAAGCGACTTGATATAAACTTGCCTGGATGTCATACGATTGGACCAATATTCATACTATTGAGCGATACGCAAGTCTTTGTGAAATTTATGGTGCCCTCTTGTCAAATCGCCAAGAGGAAATTGTTACCGCCTTTTTTTTCGAAGATTTTTCTCTATCTGAAATAGCCGATAATATTGGGATTTCAAGGCAGGCTGTACACGAGCATTTACACAAGGCATGTGCTTTACTTGATGACTTTGAGGAAAAGCTCCGGATGCATCAGAAAAATTTGGTATATAGAGAGAGGCTTATGACCATCTTGGACAGTTTACCCCAAGCTGATAGGGAACAGGTTAGTAAGCAACTGCATGATTTATTAGAGATAATGCTGGCATAAAAAGGGAGAAATATATGTTTTCAAACTTAAGTGAAAAACTTTCAAATATTGCGAACAAGCTTAGGGGACAAGGCCGAGTTCGCGAAAAAGATATTGATGAAATGATGCGTGAAATTCGTCTGGCTCTCTTGGAAGCAGACGTTAACTATCAAGTGGTCAAAGATTTTACCAAAGACGTTTCCGCCAAGGCGAAAGGCATAGAAGTTATGGAAAGCCTTACCCCCGGGAATCAAATTGTCAAGGTCGTACATGAGTCATTAATTGATATCTTAGGGGGAAGCCAGGAAAAAATTTCGGTCTCTCCTACAGGTTTTACAAAAATTATTTTATACGGTTTGCAAGGGGTAGGGAAAACGACTACAGCAGCAAAACTTGCCAACTATTTGAAAAGTCAAGGGAAAAAACCCATGCTGACCTCTGTTGACGTTCATCGTCCGGCTGCTCAGGAGCAATTAAAAGTCCTTGCAGATAGTATTGGCGTTCAGTGTCATATTGATCCACAAAATAAGAATGCGGTGCAAATTGCCCGGGATGCTGAAGAACGTGCCCGCTATTTGCTTTTGGATACCTTGATTGTTGACACCGCCGGCCGGATGACCATTGATGAAGACATGATGAATGAACTTCGGGCAATTAACGGAGTCATCAAAGCTGAAGAAAGGCTGCTGGTTGTCGACGCCATGATCGGTCAGGAAGCGGTGAATGTTGCTTTAGAGTTTGATAAGCAAATTGGTATTGACGGCTTTATTATGACCAAACTGGACGGTGATGCCAGGGGTGGTGCTGCCTTATCCATCCGTAAAATTACCGGCAAGCCCATCAAGATGATTGGTACCGGGGAGAAAATTGATGAATTTGAAGCTTTCCATCCTGACCGGATGGCTTCACGGATCCTTGGTATGGGTGACGTTCTCACACTAATTGAACAAGCAGAAAAACAGCTTGATGAAAAGCAAGCACAGAAAACGATGGAACGGCTCAAGCGCAACCAATTTACAATGGATGATTTGCTTGAACAGTTTTTACAAATTGGCAAGATGGGTGGTATGGGCAGTATTTTGAAAATGATGCCCGGGGCACCCCGTATAGATGCGTCGCAAATGGATGAGTCCATGATTGACCGCTATATAGCCATCATTCGCTCTATGACAAAGAGAGAGAGAAACTCGGTAAGACTTTTAAATGCCAGCCGCAGGAAACGGATTGCCGCCGGATCAGGCACAAGCGTTCAGGATGTAAATCAGCTGGTAAAACAATATGAACAAATGCAAAAAATGGTAAAGCAAGTTGGAAGTATGTCTAAAGGCAAAAAGGGAAAACTGGGCCGACTTTTCGGCAATAAATTCCCTTTCTAGACTTAGAATAATACATTAAAGACAGACATTATAGGAGGAAAAAATATGGCTGTAAAAATTCGTTTGAAGAGAACAGGAAAGAAAAAACAACCGCATTACCGCGTAGTTGTTGCCGACGCAAGATCACCCAGAGATGGTCGTTTTATTGAGGAAATCGGTTACTACAACCCTCGGGTTGAACCGGCAGAAATCCGTATCGATTTAGAAAAAGCACAAGATTGGATTTCTAAAGGGGCGCAACCGACCGATACAGTTCGTCGTTTGCTTAAAGTCCAAAGTGAAAGACCTGCTGATGAAGTTGAAGCATAGGTGTCATCATGGATGATCTGTTACGAGTATTAGTCGAACCTCTTGTTCATCATAAAGAGGATATCCATATTACTCCTGTAGAAGGAGATAATGCCGTAATTCTTGAATTGCGTGTTCATCCGGAAGATATGGGCAGGGTAATCGGCAAAGGCGGAAAAAGAGCACAAGCCATCCGGGCCATTCTTAAAGCCAAGGGAAACCATGAAGGGGAACGCATTTTGCTCGATATCGTTGATTAGGTTTGTAAATGGAAGAACTTTTAGTTACCGGAAAACTTATGAGACCAAGAGGTCTTAAAGGTGAGATTGCTCTCTATGCTTATGCCGATAATCCGGAGAGATATCTGCGCCTGAAGAGCTGTTTTCTTGAGAATGAAGAGGGCGAAGTCCTTGAGGAGCTTGAGCTGGTCGGTGTAAGAATTGAGGGAAAAAAAGTTTTCCTCAAATTCAAGAACTATGAAAGCAGAGAATCGGTTTCAAAGTTAAGTAATTACTATATTTCCGTTAGACGTAGCGAAGCGGATACGCTGGGGCCGAATGAATATTATCTAGCCGATATTCTTCAATGCGAAGTATATCATGATAAGTACGGCTATTTAGGTTCTGTTGAAGAAGTTATCTTAAATAGCGCCCAGCCTGTCCTGCGCATCACGAAAAGTGGTGAAGCTGACCTCTACGTGCCTTTTATTGAGCAAAGTAAGAAAAATGTTGACGTAAGAAACAAAAAAATTACTCTTGCTATGCCTGAGGGGCTTTACGAAATATATAGAGGATCCTGATGCGCTTTAGTACTGTCAGCTTATTCCCTGAAATTATCGAAGCTTCGCTCAATTACTCAATGGCAAAAAGGGCCATTGAGCGTGGCCTCTTTGAGGTCAAGCATTTTCAGATTCGCGACCATGCCGTAAATGCTTATGGCAAAGTTGATGATGCTCTGTACGGAGGGGGGACGGGTATGCTCTTAATGCCTGAGCCCGTATATCAAACAGTAAGACAGGCCGGTCATTCATTTGCTCAAGATAATCCGGAAGCCGGTAAAAACGTTGAGATAAAAGAGAAGGTTATCTATTTGTCTCCACGTGGTCGACAGCTTACCCAAGAGTTAGCAGCCCAACTCCTGGACTACAATCATCTTATTCTGATTTCAGGCCACTATGAAGGTATTGATGAGCGCGTCCTGGAAGAAGTGGTTGCCGAGGAGATTTCCATTGGCGATTATGTCCTTTCAGGCGGAGAGCTGGCTTCTGCCGTTCTGATTGACGTTGTTATGCGTATGATTCCCGGTGTTTTACCGGATAATGAGGCCTGGCAAAAAGAAAGTCATGCTTCAGGCTTTTTGGAAGAAAACCAGTACACCAGACCGGCTGTTTGGCGCGAGAGAAAGGTCCCGGAAGTATTACTTTCGGGACATGCAGCAAGGATAGAAAAAGCTAGGGAACTTTCTGCCTTGACCAATACAATGGCCCGGCGCCCTGATCTATTAACTGCTAGTGTCATGAGTGCAGAAGACTGGTTTACATTGCTGAAAACACTTGACATTCAAGAGGAATGCAAGTAGAATTCAAAAGGTTAAAAGGGGTGGTCCGCTGCAATTGCGTGTAAGAACACCTATGAAGAGAGGAGGATACGCAATATGGACTTAATTAAAGCTGTTGAAAAAGAATATTTAAAGGATAATTACAGCAACGTTGAGATTGGTGACTTTGTTCGGGCACACTTACAGATTCGTGAGGGTGAACGTGTTCGTATTCAAGTCTTTGAAGGGACAGTCATTGCACGTAAAGGCTCAGGACTTAGTGAAACAATTACGATTCGTCGCCTATCGTATGGTGTTGGCGTTGAACG
Organism: Bacillota bacterium; assembly: GCA_023622515.1. Classification (GTDB taxonomy): domain Bacteria; phylum Bacillota; class Clostridia; order Saccharofermentanales; family DTU023; genus SFFI01. Next base: position 19,310 of record JAMNZB010000053.1, read on the forward strand.
TGTAATCCCTGTCCATTCGCCCCGTATCGATAAAATCGAGATCGTGCGAAAAGGTAAAGTAAGACGTGCAAAATTGTACTACTTACGCGATCGTGTGGGGAAAAGAGCCCGGGTCAGAGAAAGACTTGGAGTCAGGAAAGAAACAAAATAATAGAATATATCAAATCAGAGGAGAGCCAAGAGGTTCTCCTCTTTACTATAAAGGAACTTACAAGGAGTTAAATAATGGCAGTTATACAGTGGTTTCCGGGCCATATGGCAAAAACAATTAATGAGCTAAGAGAGGCTATTAAGCTTTGCGACCTGGTTATTGAAGTCTGTGACGCTAGGATTGTACCCTCCAGCAGAAATCCTATTTTAGATGAATTAATTGCCGGCAAGCGCAGGATTATAGCCTTAAATAAAAGTGATTTAAGTGATCCTAAAGTAAATGAACTATGGCTGGACTTTTTTGCCCAAAATGAGGAAACGGCCATAGCCATTGATGCAAGGAAAAAGAATGAGGGAAAGAGAATTGAGCGGCTGGCCCTTACCATGACACAAGATATTTTGGAAAGAGCAAGAGAACGAGGTAGGAAAACCAGGCCTATCCGTTTATTAGTTGCAGGCATCCCTAATTCCGGCAAATCAACGTTGATTAATAGTTTAATTGGCAAAAAAAAGGCGCAGACAGCAAATAAGCCGGGGGTTACAAGACAACTCCAATGGCTCAAGTTTGGCTCGACCTTACAGCTCCTTGACAGCCCGGGACTTCTTTGGCCAAAGTTGGAAAGCCGCGAGGAACAAATTGCCTTAGGTGCTTGTGCTGCTATTAAAGATGAAATTATGCCCCAACAAGAATTAGCTGCAGAGTTACTTTTACTTCTTATTGAACGGTATCCACTTGAAATAAAAGAACAGTTTGGTCTTGATTTGGCTCAGCATGAAGGCTTGTCGAAAGCAGAGCTTGGCCAGGCATTTTTAAAGCACATTGCCAAAGACAAGGCTTTTATTCAACAAGCCGGTATCGAGAATATAGACAGGGCCGCCCGGTTTGTACTAAAAAGTTTTCGTGATGGTACTATGGGAAATCTTAGTATAGAATGGCCATCATGACGGAGTACAAACCACGGATAACAGAAAAAGACAGACTACGCTATGTAGAAATGGCCCGCTTTGAAGATGAATTACAAGCAGCCGGTTTTTCTTTTGTTTGCGGAGTTGATGAGGCGGGAAGAGGTCCGCTTGCCGGTCCTGTTGTTGCTGCAGCCTGTATTTTGGATTCGAGTATCACAATTTTAGGACTTAATGACTCAAAGAAGTTAAGTGAAAAAAAACGTCTGTTTTTAGCTGAGGAAATTAAAAACAAAGCTCTGGCTTACAACATTACGGAAGTAAATAACGAAGTTATTGATGAAATCAACATACTTGAGGCCAGTAAAAGAGCTATGCTCACAGCGGTTAAGGGCTTAGCCCCTAAAGCTGATTTTGCCCTGGTTGATGCCGTCTACCTGGCAGAACTTCAAATACCGCAAAAGGCCCTCCTTAAGGGAGATAGTTGCTCAAATTCGATAGCGGCTGCCTCCATTTTGGCCAAGACCCATCGAGACTCCCTAATGATAAAGTATGCTAAAGAATATCCGGAATACGATTTTGATAAGCATAAGGGCTACGGAACAAAAGGGCATTACTCCGCCCTTGCCAAACATGGCCTCAGCCCTATTCACCGACTCAGTTTTCTTAAAAAATTAAAAGCGGGCTCAAGCAAAAATAAGGCAAAAGAATGCGGTCTGCAAGCAGAAAATGTTGTAGCCACTCATTTGCTAAAACAAGGTTACAAAATCTTAGAGAGTAATTTTGAATTACGCCCCTTTGGAGAAATAGACCTGATAGCACAAAAAGGCAGGCAGCTATTTTTCATAGAAGTAAAGGCCAGAAAAGCAAATCCTTATGTAGAGGACTCTTTACTCGAAAGTATCGACTCGAAAAAAATGTCGAAAATCCGTTTGCTTGCAAGCTATTATATAGATTCACGATCTATAACAAATACCACATCACATCTTTTGGCTGCCTTCTGTATCCTAAATAGCTGCGGTCAAGTGGAGCATATCCATTACAAAGAAATATTGTAAAGGATATCGCAGCTAAAGGCTCTTATTCAGCCAAAAAGAAGAAGAGGTAAAGTAGTTATTACAACATACTTCACTTATAATTTTTCTTATGCTATGATGTTAAGACGGCTTGTTTTTTAAGGAGGTTTTTATGAAGTTAGATAGGCATAGCAGCATCCCATTGTATGCTCAATTGCGTGAGCTTATCATGGAGCGAATCCAGAGCGGGCAATATGGGCCCGGAGAAAAAATCCCTTCCGAGATGGATTTTTGTAAAGAATTAGACCTTAGCCGGCCTACAGTACGTCAGGCAATCTCTGAACTTGTCTCTGACGGAATTTTAGAAATTCATAAGGGAAAAGGGACATTTATTGCAGAAGAGGTAGAGCGAATCCTCATTCCTCATTTCACAGCCTTGAGTTTCTCTTTTTTAAACCTAAATTCCTACGAAGATATCGGACTCAGACCCATTAAACTGCTGGAAGCGGATAAGGAAACAGACAAGCTCTTCCGCTTTCCGGAAAATCAGGCCCATCCCGGATATTGGCTAGCGGAATGGCCTCTTATCTTTAAGGAACAAGTTATCGGAAATTGCCAATCTTATATCCCTGTCCAAATTTTCCCTGAGCTGGGGCAGAGCATTACTGTCGGCAAGCGTATGATAGATGTCAAGTCCAACAAGTATGCCTACCTGCCGCAAAAGGGGAGTATTACCTTATGTTCCCGTCCGGCCAAGCACAAAGAGGCTTCCCTGTTGGATATTCCGAGAAGATCTTATATTATCGCCTGCGAAGGGCAATTATTTGCTCGAAGCGGCCATGTGTGTGAAGTTATTCGCGTGATATTCAGACCGGATTTAGTGTGCTTAGAGATTAACTAAAATGAGCCTTTATTTCGATCATGCTGCTACAAAAACTCCGGATAAGGAGCTTTTGGATATTTATGCTGAAAAGAGCAAGTTGTTTGCCAAAAACCCTTCTTCTACGTATAAGGGAGGGGTAGAGGCAAAAAACATCATTCATGAGGCAAGGGAGAGAATTTGCCGAGCCTTGGATGCGGAGGGGGAAGACCTTATTTTCACTTCCGGCGCAACTGAATCAATTAATACAGCCTTACATAGCATTGTACTTACTAGTCAACAAAGGCAAAGGCCACTTTGCTCCTTTGCGGGAGAGCATCCGGCCAGCCGTGAAACGCTTGTCTTTCTTTCACAAGTACAGCAACGTAAGTTATGCTTTATTCCTTTGAAAGAAGGCCTGCCTGATTTAACCCTACTTGAGGAAGTCTTGCCAAAAGAGAAACCGGACCTGCTTTCCTCTCTGCTTGTCAGCAATACAACAGGGGCCATATATCCTGTAGATGATCTTGTTTATCTTAGAAATAAATATGTAAGAACAGCAAAAATCCACCTTGATGCAGTTCAGGCTCTTGGTAAGATCCCCTTATCCTTTAAAGAACTGGGGGTAGACTACCTGTCTCTTAGTCTGCATAAGATAGGCTGTCTAAAGGGGAGCGGCCTACTAATTAAGAAGAAAAATGCCCCTTTTGTGCCCTTATTACATGGTGGCGGTCAACAAGGAAATATGCGGTCCGGTACAGAAAATCCTGCTATGGCCCATACCGCAGCTGTGGCAATAGAAAAAATTATTGCTGAGGCAGGAAAGACCAATGAGCATGTTTCTTTATTGAAGACTAGCTTCTTATCCTATCTTCAAAACAGGTCCTTTCCTTTCCGCCTTTTATCACCTGCAAATGCTGTTCCGCATATTCTTTCTATATATGTTCCCAGCTTGAGGGCGCAAAATATTCAGACGGCCCTTAATCAGTTTGCTGTTGAAGTGGGTATCGGTTCAGCCTGTTCTTCAGCAAAAAGTAAAGCTGATGAGCAGATTTTGGCCTTGGGACTCACTGATGAGGAGGCTTTACATGTTCTTCGTATCAGCTTTGCCTTAGAAAACAGTAAGGATGATGTAATATTTTTAGCAGAGAAATTGATTCATGTCTGTAAGTTATTTGGAGTGCAATAAGTATGGAAAAAAATTATGATAACCTGATTTTAGTACGCATGGGGGAAATTGCCCTTAAAGGCTTAAATAGAAGTCGTTTTGAAAATCGCTTATTACAAAATATGGCCTATCGTTTAAAGCGAGAGGGGAATTTTAAAGTATATAAGCATGATGCAAGAATTTGGGTAGGTACAAGGCAAGAAGATAGCAAACTCGATGTTAATCTGGCTATAAAAACGATACGTGATGTTTTTGGAATTGTTTCCCTTAGCCCGGTTCGTCGTTTTGAGCTTAGTTCTGAAAATATAGAAAAACAGGTTTTGGATTTGGCAAAGGACATTTTCACCGCTAATAAAACTTTTAAATTTGAAGTACGGCGTGTCAATAAAAAATATCCGCAAAATTCTTATGAAGTTGCTTCAGGCTTGGGCGCTCTTGTTCTTAACCGCTACCCTGATAAAGCAAAAGTTGATGTCCATAATCCTGATGTGACCTTCTACTTGGAAATACGAGATAAGGCCTACCTATATACAGAGATTATTGAAGGACGCCGCGGACTCCCGGTCGGAACAGGCGGAAGAGGCCTTTTAATGTTATCAGGAGGGATTGACAGCCCTGTTGCCGGTTATATGATGGCTTCCCGCGGCATGCAGCTTTCCGCTGTATATTTCCATACTTTTCCTTATACTTCCGACGAAGCAAAGCAAAAAGTGATTGATTTAGCTAAGATTCTCACCCGCTATGCCGGAGATATCAATTTGTATATTGTGGATTTCACAGAAACGCAGTTAGCCTTAAATGAATATTGTCCTGATACAATGATGACAATCGTTATGCGGCGAATGATGGTGCGGATAGCAGGAGAAATTGCCAAGAAAAATAAAATTCCCGCCCTAATTACCGGGGAAAGTCTGGGTCAGGTGGCTAGTCAAACTGTGGAGAGTTTGGCTTGCACAAATCACGTCGCAGACCGACCTGTTTTCCGACCGCTCATCGGCATGGAAAAAGGAAGAATTATTGAAACGGCAAGAGACATCGATACCTATAAAACTTCCATATTGCCCTATGAAGATTGCTGTACAGTTTTTGTCGCTAAACATCCCAAAATTCACCCCAAACTGCAAGATTGCCAACTTGCCGAGAGAGATCTTGATATAGCCGCTTTAGTTGAGGGCGCTCTGGCCAAAACAGAAAGAGTCTCTTTACGTTTAGCTGATGAACTGGATAAGACTACTATTTCCTAATCTACTTATGATAAAATTAAGGATAGAATCATTAATTTGAGGAGGATACAGTTGATGTACAAAAAAATTAAAGCACAGGATCCTGTTGTCTATGAAGCTATTATGGACGAGTTGAAGCGTCAACAAGATCACATTGAACTTATTGCCTCAGAAAACTTTGTTTCTGAAGCGGTCTTAGAGGCCAACGGTTCTATTTTAACCAACAAATATGCAGAAGGATATCCCGGCAAACGCTATTATGGCGGCTGTGAACACGTTGATGTTATTGAGGAACTTGCGATTAACAGGCTAAAAGAAATTTATGGTGCCGATCATGCCAACGTACAACCTCATTCAGGGGCCAGTGCAAACATTGCTGTCTTTTTTGCCTTGCTAAAACCGGGTGATAAGATTCTCGGTATGGAGCTGGCTCACGGCGGCCATTTAACCCATGGAATGAAAATTAACATTTCCGGAAAATATTTCGAAGCACATGCCTATGGTGTAGATAGAGAAACTATGCAAATAGACTATGACGCCTTACGGCAAAAGGCTCATGAGCTTAAGCCGGCCATGATTATTGCAGGAGCAAGTGCTTATCCTCGTGAAATTGATTTCAAAAAATTCAGAGAAATAGCCGACGAGGTTGGTGCCTATCTGTTTGTTGATATGGCCCATATCGCCGGACTTGTCGCCGCCGGTTTACATATGAACCCTGTTCCTTATGCCGATGTTGTCACCAGCACAACCCATAAAACATTAAGAGGGACTCGTGGCGGCATCATCCTTTGCAAACAAGAATATGCGAGAAAAATTGACTCTGCCGTTTTCCCCGGTACCCAAGGCGGCCCTTTGATGCATGTTATTGCCGGTAAAGCAATTGCTTTTGGCGAAGCCTTAAAGCCTGAGTTCAAAGAATATCAAAAGAATGTTGTCGCCAACGCAAAGGCTTTGGGCGATGCTCTGATGGAAAGAAATATCAAGCTGTGTTCGGGCGGTACCGATAATCACTTATTACTCTTAGACTTGCGTGGAAGTGGAATTAGCGGACATGATTTACAGGAAAACCTGGACAAGGTATACATTACCGCCAACAAAAACACCATTCCTTTTGATGAAACTAAGGCAACAGTAACCTCCGGTTTACGTATCGGGACACCGGCCGTTACCACGCGTGGTATGAAGACTGATGACATGGTGGAAATTGCTGACCTAATCGCTCATGCTGTCTACGATTTCGAAAAGAATGAAGAGGCTATTAAGGAGCGGGTTCGCAAGTTGACTGCGAAATACCCCTTATACAAGGATTTTAAATAAGTATGCTTGAGATAGGCTATAGCAAAGAACCTTTAGCTTATCGTTTAGCCCCCAAGACGCTGGCTGACTTCGTTGGCCAGCGTCATATTTTGGCTGAGGGAAAAATGTTAAGGCGGATGATTGAGGCAGACAGACTAAGTTCAATCATTTTATTCGGGCCTCCGGGAAGCGGTAAAACATCTTTGGCCAAAGTCATTGCTAATACAAGTAAAAGAACTTTTACTAAATTAAATGCCGTCACTTCCGGGGTTGCCGATATTAAAGCGGTTATTGCTGACAGCAAAAACCCTTTTTTATGTCCTGAGGGTAAAGTTTTACTCTTTATTGATGAAATACATCGTTTCAATAAGGCCCAACAAGATGCTCTTTTGCCATCTGTAGAAGATGGCAGCGTGGTTCTGATTGGGGCAACGACTGAAAATCCCTATTTCGAAGTTAATAAGGCCCTGCTTTCTCGCTCTACCGTTTTTCAGCTCTTTCCTTTAGGGGATGAGGATATAAAAGAGATAATATTTCGCGCCTTATCGGACAAGGAAAGGGGTTATGGTAAACTTCCTATTCATTTGCACGACAATGCTCTTAGCTTCCTTAGTGAAAGTGCTAGAGGGGATGCGCGCGTGGCATTAAATGCACTAGAACTTGCTGTTCTTAGTACAAATCCTAATCAAGATGGGCTTATTGAACTTTCTTTGGAGCTTATGGGCGATTGTTTACAGCAATCCCCCCATCGCTATGACAAAGACGGTGAAGCCCATTACGATACAATTAGTGCCTTTATTAAATCTATGCGAGGCAGTGATGTTGATGCTTCACTGCACTATCTGGCCAGGATGCTCGAAAGTGGAGAAGACATCAATTTTATTGCCCGGAGAATTCTTATTTGTGCCGCGGAAGATGTGGGGCTTGCCAATCCGCAAATCATCTCTCTTGTCATGTCTTGCTGGGAGGCTGTGCGCTCTATAGGGATGCCCGAAGCCCGTATTGTTCTATCCTTAGCCACCATTCTCGTAGCCAGTTCGCCCAAGTCAAACAGTGCTTATCTGGCCATTGATCAGGCTATTTCAGATGTAAGAACAGAGCCTGTCGGCCAAGTTCCTATGCATCTGCGTAACGCCCCGGTAAGCGCCATGAGAAGTAATCTCGGCTATGCAAAAGGCTACCGCTATAGCCATGATTATCCCTTGCATGTGTCAAAGCAAGACTACCTGCCCGAAGAATTGCGAGGCAAAAAGTACTACAAGCCGGGGGCGCTTGGCTATGAAAAACAAATTACCGCTTGGCTTGAAAAAATTACACCCCTGCTGAAAGACGAAGCAGATTCATAAGAAATAACTGATTTCAGTAACCCTTGTTACTTGGCCACCGACCTAAATCCGCTAGTATTATATATAAGGTAATTATATAATACTGTCGGCCATATCTTTATTGATGTATTAAAAGATATTTTGGAGAACAAACATATGGAAAATCAACCTAGAGTCTATTTAGACCATGCAGCAACAACAGCCATGCGTGAAGAAGTTTTTGAAGCTGTTCAGGATGCTTATAAATATTATTACGGCAACCCTTCGTCTATTTACAAAGAGGGGCGCGAAGCAGCGGCACAATTGAAAAAAGCAAGGGAAAGCGTGGCTGCTGCTATTAATGCTGATCCCGCTGAGATTTTTTTTACCAGTAGCGGTTCTGAGGCGGACAACTGGGCCTTGAAGGGGGCTGCCTTTGCCAGGCAGGCTAAGGGCAAACATATTATTACAACAAAGATTGAACATCATGCCGTACTGCATACCGCACAATGGCTTGAAAGGCAGGGTTTTACGGTCACCTACCTGGATGTCGATGAGTTTGCTTTAGTTGATGCCGACCAAGTTCGCCGGGCTATGAGGGAAGATACCATTCTAGTGAGCATTATGATGGCCAATAATGAAGTGGGAACAATCCAGCCGGTTAAAGAGATTGCCGAAATTTGTCAGGAAAGGAAGGTGCTCTTTCATACAGATGCCGTCCAGGTTTTGGGGGCGCTTCCTATTGATGTCAAAGAACTAGGAGCCGATATGCTCTCTTTTTCCGCCCATAAACTCTATGGGCCAAAAGGTGTTGGTGCCCTCTACATTAAACGAGGGAAAAAAATAGATAATCTACTCCACGGAGGAGCCCAGGAAATGAATCGGCGTGCCAGCACGGAAAATGTCCCGCAAATTATTGGCTTTGCAGAAGCAGTTAAGCTGGCTGTTGCGGACTTGCCTGAAGAAAGCAGACGGCTTTCAGCCTTACGTGATAAGCTAATTGAGGAAATAGCAACAACTATCCCCTATGCTAAATTAAATGGCCATCCCACAAAACGTTTGCCCAATAACATCAACTTTTCCTTTGAATTTATCGAAGGGGAGTCCATGCTAATTTCTCTTGATATGGCAGGTTTTTCCTGTTCTTCCGGTTCTGCATGTACTTCGGCTTCACTGGAACCCTCCCATGTTCTTTTAGCCATGGGCCTCCCCCATGAAATTGCCCATGGTTCTTTGCGAATAAGCTTAGGGAGAGAAAATACACCGGAGCAATTGAAAAACTTTGTACCTACGCTGGAAAAGGCGGTCAAACGCCTAAGAGATATGTCACCCCTCTGGGATGATTTTATGAAGGGAAAAATCGAGAAGTCTCTAATTAAAGAGTGTTGTAATTGATTTATTGTTTTGATAAAATATACTGAATAATTATAAGCAGATTTGCAGCGTTTCGAAAGGATGCTTATGGAATATACAGAAAAAGTTATGGATCATTTTATGAACCCTAGAAATATGGGTGAAATTGAGAACGCCACTGTGAGCGGTACTGTCGGTAACCCCGTTTGTGGCGATATTATGAAGATAGACCTGCTCATCGAAGATAACATTATCAAAGAGGCTAAATTCAAAACCTTTGGCTGCGGCTCAGCTATTGCCACATCATCTATGGCAACAGAGTTAATCATCGGAAAACACGTCGATGATGTCTTGGAAATAACAAACAGGGTAGTAACAGAGGCCCTGGACGGGCTTCCGCCTGTGAAAATACATTGTTCTGTGTTAGCCGAACAGGCTGTTAAAACAGCATTAAAGAAATATTTTGAATCACGTGGAGAGATGACGCCGGAAAGAGAAAAGTACTTCAAAATTCTTGACGAAGAAGAAGAAACATCTTGTCCGAGCGCATACTCATATAAAGAAGCAGCAG
>JAMNZB010000049.1 GCA_023622515.1 Bacillota bacterium
AGGTAGGAACGGCTTCCTACCACTACTTTGAAAGCATTAAACATGGTGGCTACTTGTTCTAGACACAACAAAGGCGCTTTCCCTTTTCAAACCTACAACAACTTTACGCTGCCCCTCTGTTATTCTAACATTTATTAGTAAAATGAATATGGTAAGATAAATACATAACTTTAAAGTACTAAACAAGCTGCCGGGAAGAGCTTCCGGAGAGCTTCATCAAGAATGACTTTTATGCCACCCATAAGCAAAAACAGGAGGACACTATGGCACAAAAACTACCCAAACGATCCCAAGTAAAACAAGAATATACCTGGAACCTAGATACTCTCTTTACCAATGACGAGTCTTGCAGGCGGGTTATCAAGGAAATCCTGGAAGAAAGCAAGAGCTTTGCTGAAGACCATCAAGGGAAATTGCACAAATATTCGGCCGAAGACCTGGTCAAGGCCATCCGGAAATTTGAAGCCTTGCTTGCCCGTTTTTACCGGACAGGCAGCTATACCAACCTACGTACTTCCACCAACATGGAAGACCAGGAAGCCCTGCGCTTAAGCGGTGAGTTTTCTCAAACTGCGGCCATAGCCGGTGCCAATCTTCAATTCTTCCAAGATGAAATCGCCGCACTTGATGCCAAAAAACTCGATCAGGCAGCTGAACTGGCCCCGGAATACAAAACCTTTCTAGCCGATATTGCCGCCTTCCAAAAGCATAGGCTGGACCCTAAAGTGGAAAATGCCCTGGCCATTCTTTCACCAAGCTTAGAGCTGCCCTCTTCTGTCTATAGGATTAGTAAGGCCGCCGATATGCGTTTCCCGGACTTTGACTATGAGGGGAAAGCCTATCCCATGAGTTATGTTCTCTACGAGTCCCACTATTGCGAAGTAGAAGATACCGGGCTAAGAAGAGCGGCCTTTGCTGCCTTTTCCAAGCATCTGAAAAACTACCATAACATCAATGCCACAATCTATAATGCCCAAGTTCAAAAGGAAAAGACCTATGCCACAATGCGGGGTTTTGACTCGGTCTTCGATTACTTACTCTTCCGGCAAAAAGTATCGCGCGACCAATATGACCGCCATCTGGACTTGACCATGGAAAGGCTGGCCCCCATTATGCAGCGCTGGGCAAGGCTCTTACAAAAGAAATATAAGCTTGATGACATGAGATACTCGGATTTGAAAGTTGTCCTTATGCCGGACTACAACCCCGCCATCAGCGTGGAAGAAGCGGTTTCCCATATCGATGAGGCTATGCAGGTTATGGGCGAGGAATACAGGGACATGGTCATGCGCTTCAAAGAAGAGCGCTGGGTTGACTTTGCTCGTAATGAAGGAAAATCCACCGGTGGCTTTTGTACAGTCCCCCCCAAGGCCCAGCCCTATATTCTCTTAAACTGGAATGACTCCCTGTCCGAACTCTATACCTTAGCCCATGAACTGGGCCATGCGGCCCAGGGCTTGCTGTGTGAAAAGCATAACAGTTCATTAGAAGCGGATTTCACCTGGTACGATGTGGAGGCCCCCTCCACCTTCCACGAAATGCTCCTCAGCTACAGCCTAATCAAAAAGGCCGAGGCGGAAGGCGATGATAAAAAGAAGGCCCGGGTCCTGGCCGCCATGATTGAAAATACCTACTACCACAACTTTGTCACCCACTTCCTGGAAGCCTATTATCAAAGAGAAGTCTACCGCCTGGTTGACCGCACTACTACAACGGCCTCTATTCCTACACCTACAGTGCCAGCCTGGTCATCTCCACAGAGATGTATCAGAGGCTGATGCAGGAAGGGGAAAGCGCCGTTGAAGACTGGTTAGTCTTCCTCTCGACCGGTGGCCCCATGGCTCCCCTGGACCACGCCAAGCTGGCTAAGATTGATATTTCCGATGCCCGTTCCCTGGAGCGTACCATTGACTTTATCGGCAGTATTGTTGCTAACTTGGAGGAATTAATGGCTTAAGGGAGGCTTAGGGATAAATCCGGGAAAGCACCATCATGAGGCCGAAATCCTCTTTATCCCGGCGGTAGGAATGGAAGTCCTCCGGGTGGGCAAGCGTAGACCGGTTAACCGAAATAATCTGCTCAGCCGGAATCCCCTTCCGCAAGAGATTATAGAGAATACAGTAGTTGAGATTAACCAGATATTTATTAAGGGCCAGATCCTCCGGGGTGTGGCCCTTTCTTTTTACCAAGCCCTTTAATTCCGGATATTTTTCAGAAAAGAGCAAGGCCACATCTTCATCCACCTCAAAATCTTCAAAGCCAATATGGGGGCCTATGGCTACATACAAGTCTTTGGGGTCTACCCCATACTCCGCCAGCAGCTTGTCTACCGTATTCCCCCCGATATCGGCCAGGGTTCCCCGCCAGCCGGAGTGGACATTGGCCTGGACTCTTTTTTTAGGGTCAAAAAAGAGAAGAGGGGCGCAATCGGCAAAGGAGGAGGAGAGCATAAAATCGCTGCGGGAAGTCATAAGGCCGTCCGACTCCATAACCCTACGGCCAAGACCTACTTTTTCCCCCATCCCCTCCTCGTCAACAGCAAGGCTAAGGTCGGTATGTTTCTGATACATGAAATAGTACTCTGTATAGTCTTTTGGCATAAGGTCGATAAAGGCCTGCCAGTCCTTATGCAACCGGGGGTCCTCGCTGCGACCGCCAACCTTTAAATTGACATCCACGGAAGAAAAGAGATGGCGGAGGCCAAGCTCATTCATCTTTTCCAGGCTAAAATAGCGAACACCTCCACTTTCTATCATTTTCATGGGGTAGCTTTCTTTGGCCTTCTCCCGGGCCAGTTCTACTAAAGACATAGGCTTCTCCTTCCAACTCAGCTTTATCAGCCTATCTGAAACAGTAAATATATTTATTATCTTGACATTCTTTACAAGGGCTAGCCTCTATTATAGGTACAAACTGCCTTTTCTCCAAATTGTTCCCCGGGATTCAAAAGCCACTGGCCCATTAAATCTTCTTTGGTATGATAGGGAAGGAAAATTAGAGGAGAAAAGAGAAATCTTTCCTCCTCAAATATATAATTCGAGAGGTACTGTATGACAAAAACAACAAGGACCACCCTAAATTGGGGGAATCCTGAAGTGAAAACACTAGACCTGTATAAAGAAGCCAAGCTCGCCAGTGATGCCTTGCTGAGCTTTATCGAGAAATCGCCAACAGCCTGGCAGGCTGTGGCCACAGCGGAAGAAGACCTGCAGGCTAACGGCTTTGTCCGCTTAGACCAAAAGAATAGCTTCCACTTAAAAGAGGGGGACAAGGGCTACTTTGTCCAAAACAACTCTGCCCTTCTTGCCTTCCAAATTGGCAAGAAGCCCTTGGAAAAAGGCTTTCGTATTTTTGGCGCCCACAGCGACTCGCCCGGCTTAAAGATCAAACCCAAGGCTATCTCCCGGGCTGAAGGCGTTGTCCGCCTGGCTGTTGAGGTCTATGGCGGCCCACTTTTGACTACCTGGTTTGACCGCCCCCTGTCCTTGGCCGGCCGGGTCATCCTTAAAGGGGCAAGTCCTCTTTCTGTCGAAGAAAAACTCCTCGACCTTGAAGAGCCCATCTTGATTTTACCCAGCCTGGCTATCCATATGCTCAGCAGAATGGAAGACGGCCGAAGAAGTGACGTGATGCCCATTGAAAAACACCTGCATATTTTACCCTTCCTCTCTCTGGCTTCAGAAGAGCATGAAGAAGACCTTTTCGAAAAGCTGATTGCCCGAAAATTATCTTGCCGGATTGAAGATATTTTGGATTATGAGCTTTTAGCCTACGAAGTTAATCCTCCGAGTTACTGCGGACTGCATGATTGCTTTATCTCCGCAGGCCGCTTAGATAATTTATCCATGTTCAAGGCCGGCCTATCTGCCTTAATTGAAAATAGTAAAAATGCTGATTGCGGTGAAGGCATTAAAGTCCTCTTGGTTGCCGATAATGAAGAAGTAGGCTCAATGACAAAGCAAGGGGCAGCCGGTCTTTTTGCCCGTGACCTCTTAGAAAGAATGATTCTTGCCCTTGGAGGCAGCCGGGATGACTTCCTCCGGGCCCTAGCTAATTCCTTTATGATTTCTGCCGACCTGGCCCATGCCTGCCATCCTAATTACCCGGAAATTGCCGACCCGGGACACAGGCCCAGAATCAATGGCGGACCTGTAATAAAAGTGGCCGCTTCCCAGTCCTACTCTACAGATGCCCTATCAAGTGCTGTCTTCAAGCAGTTAGCCGAGGAAGCGGGTGTCCCCTATCAAGTCTTCGTCAACCGCAGCGACAAGCGGGGCGGTTCAACCATCGGACCAATTACCTCTTCCATCATCCCTATGCCCAGCGTAGATTGCGGCAATCCCATCTGGGGCATGCACTCTATTCGGGAAACCGGCGGCCTTTTAGACCAGCTCTATATGGAAAAATTGGTAAGCTGCTTCTTTGCTAAGTAGCTTAAGTCGCTAGGACTTGGCACTAGCAAGCTAAGGGCTGAGATTAAGGCTGAGACTGAGATTGACAACAAGGCAAGACTCAATCTGAGCTTAAGATTAAAAAATAGTAATACATACTAAATTCGACGAAATTAAGCGAAAAAGCTCCTCTCCTTGTTTGGGAAATGACAAGAGAGGAGTTTTTTAATCGCTTGCTTCATGCTTAGCTTTCCATAGGAAATATTCATTCGGGGAACTTTGCCTAATTCATTGCTCATTAAGCATTCTATTCCGGGATAAAAGAAGGGACCAACTCTCTTAACTATATCGTTCAATCCCGGCTTTTCTGCGCTTCCCAAAAAGAATGACCGGCAGACCGGTCAGGACTATCCCCATTAGAATAAGAGGCTTGGAATAACTGCGCATATAATAAAGCTTTGCTCTGCCGATGTTTTGCTCTGCTTCATAGGTGTTCACAGCCAAACCGTACTCAAAAGCCAATTTTTTAATATTAAGCAAATGAATAACGGCTGTGCCCTCAGCCAAATAATACTGAATCAGGCCTGTTTTTTCTGTTTTTTTTGTCTTCCATGCAGCAAAGGGGCTCAGTTTCTCACCTCTCGATAATAAAACACCTTGGCCCAGGTCCAGGGCTCGTTCATCATGGCCTAAGCTCGTTGTATGCCCGCCAACGGATACAAAGGCAGCCGGCTCACCATCTTTTGAATACAGAACCAGTCTTTCTTCTAGATTTTTTTGGAAATCACCTTGTTCAAGGTAATATACGGGTAACCGCTGAACTCGTTCCCGCACTAGTTCTCTGGCTTTTACAAGCATCTCATCCCCCATATCGCGGTCACCCCCCATGGATATCGCTAGGGGCGGCCAAGATATAAGTCCATCTCTATAGAGATAATAGGCTATTTCAGGGAAGGTCAACTCCTCCTCATTAGCCCCATACATGCTGGACCCAATGGAAGAAATATAGTTCAGATCAAGGTCTAAGACTTCTGCTGCAGAGAAAAGGGCCAGGTTTAATCCCGGGAAAGAGCCGGAAAGCGAGGCGGCTATCCGGTCACCCTCTCGCACACCGGCTTCTTTTAAGAGGCAGACAAGCAGGGCGGCCATATCCGGATTCGTGCTAATCTTCTTTGCTTGCAAATCACCGATGGTCGTTGTAATTCCACTATATTCCTTGCCCAAGAGGCCTGTTTCCTGACTGTCTTCAGGACTCATTAAAATCCCCAGTTCTTGCTTGTAGGCCTTGACCTCTTTGCTGAGTCTTCGCATCATCAGGGCAGCCTCTACTTGTTCTTGATAGTAGGGCGTTTTCTCTCTTGAGGCGGTAAGAACAGTGAGAAGTAAAAAAAGAAGGCAAGTGAAACAGGCCAAGCCTAAATACATATTTTGTTTTAAGAACTTTTTATCCATAGAATTATAAGAGGCTCACCCCCACCAGCAAAGCAAGCAGCACAAGAAGGCCCGTCACCAAAGTCAAGGACACGGCTGTCACCCTTATCCCCTGACGAATAAACTCTCTGGCCAGAATGCCAGGGACTAAATAGGAGATAATGCCGGGAATAGGCAAGCCCAGCATTTGTAAAGCCAAGTTGACAGCAAAGGAAATCGTAATACATACGGCAAAAACCCTGCTGCCATAGAGAATCACATATTTGCTTAAAAGGCGAACAAGCAAATAGCTAATAATAGCAATCAGAAGAGTATATAGGCAACGCTTGGGATAGGCTATACTTACTGCAAAATATGCCGGGACAATAATTCCGCCCGGATTAAAGCCCGTAACTTCCCTGTACATTATGCTGAGAATAATTCCCAATACAATGATTTCGTTATACATTAACTACCGACCTCTCTCGGACCCAATCAATTAGAGCATAACCTTCACCGGCCATATTGCCAAGGGCAAAAACGAAGTCTTTTTCCTGTAAATCCGAGAAGGGAAGCTCGGAAACCCTGCCGGCCTGAACCCTGATGCGCTCATCAGTCCCGGCTAGTCTTTTGTAATCACCAAGGAGCCATATTTCTTCTACCTCCTGCTTCAAGGCCCAGGAAAGCATGGTCCGGGTGCGACTTGCCCTATCCTGGCGCATATTCAATAAAAGGATACAACGCCGATTTTCTATGTCTTTCCGGGAACGCACTTCTTCAAAGAGTCTTTCTGTCGATTCCGGATCATTGGCGGATAAGGCGTTAGCAAAGACAATATCATTGGGCAGGCTATAAAGAGCAAAGGCATAGGGGTCCGCTTGATACTCTTTCATAGCTTTTAAGGCACTGGAGCGGTCCACACCTAACCATTCACAGACGGCAAGGGCCAGCCGTACATTCTCTTGCAGAAAAGAAGGCCAGGCGGCTAACTCCGTCCGGTCCTCATCCTCTTCAACATAATCCGGGACTAGGAGCCGGCTATTATTTTTTGCCGCCGCTTTTGCAAAAATATCCAAATACTTACTAGAACCAATGAAGACATATCCATTTTTCGGGAAAGTCCTTGTAAAGGCTTGGGCTATGGCCGGGAGACTGTCACCCATCTCCGGAATATGGTCATGGCGCACATTGCTGATAACGGCAATATTGGCTTGGAGGATCTTTTCTTCACAAACTTCTTGTAAGTCAGGGCGAATAGCCATACATTCAATAACCATCACTTCCGCTCCTTGCCTTGCTGCCTCCTGAAGCTGAGCGATTTGCTCGGAAATATTGACCAGCCCCCGTCTTTTTATAGGACGTTCTTTTCCGTCTATCCCTATGACACGCGGAAGTGTCCCGGTGGTCTTCGAATACACCCGGTATTTTCCGGAAGCTCGTAAACCGGCATCAATGAGGCGGACAATCGTTGACTTTCCCCGCGTACCGTTAACATGAATGACATGCTGGATTTTTTTCCGGGCCGTTTCCGTCTTTTTCTGCTCAAGCAGCAAACCGATAATGTACAGGGCACTAAGACCCAGCACCAACAACTTCATTCCTTTAGCCTCCTTTAAGACATTAGCGTACCACACTAGCAAGGCAATGTGATACGCTAATGTTAAATTTCCAGCTTACCAGTTACTTTTTAAAGTTTTCCGGCCTACAAGCAGGTTAATTTTCTTACTACTAATCATAGTAAAGGCGGCTGTCTTCCGCCTCAGCAGGATTGGCCAGATAATAACCCGCCCCATTTTCAAGAATATCCTTATAACGCGGCATGCCTTCAACTTCAATAAGCTGATCGGGATTCATCATATTGTTCGATTGTATAAGGGTAAGGGCTGTTTCAACATGGCGGGCAACCCTGAGGTCTATCGGCCAGCCCTCTTCATCAATGGGCGCATATAAGAGACCGGCCTTTCCTGCTTCCATAACGAAGCGGTCTTTCCCGGATAAGGCCAGCTCTTCGTCCGTGATTCCGCGAATTCGGTCAAGTAAGGGTTCCGCTACCTCTACAAGGTAGGATACCGCATCCGAGGCATCACCAATTTCTCTATGGCTAAGGCCGTGCAGGGCTTTAGGCGAAAACTCCATGCCGATGGGTACATCAAATACTTGAGAGCTTAGAATCATTGAGGTCATCGCTGCTACCTCATTACCTTTTTCATGGGTGACAATAGTATTCTCTACTGGGTATTCCAATTCAGCCTCATGAAAGTCAAGCACATAGTTAACCCCCTCTTGCTTAATCAGCTCCATAACGGCAAAGGCTGTACGTTCTGTAATCAGGCCATTTTCACGACCGGGCCAGGTTCTATTGGCGTTCCTGATATCTACATTGGCAAGATTCTGCTTGCTGGGGTAATGAATATATACTTCAGGATCCGGCCAAGAATCTAAGGGACTGCTACAACGGTCTCCAAAACGGAACTTGCGCTCACCCCAGGGGGTTTCAATATGAATAAAACGCGGATAGGCCTCACCCATACGAGTCGTCAAAGAGGCACTGGTATTTAAGCGATTGATTATAATAATCTTGCCTTTCGTTACCTGCAGGTTTTCTGTAAACATTAAGGCTGAAAGGTTGCAGGCCGGTTCCTCGGGATGGGTGCCACCCATCATGAGAAAGCTTCCGCCCTCTACACCGCTATCAAAAATATAAACATTACAATCATTTACCGTGCCGGCAATATTTTCAGAATAATCACTAAGTTTTTTGACTTCCGTTATGCCCTCGCTCACAACAACCGGTTCTTTGTAGAGCCGGTGGTCACGAAACATATAACCGGCTACTCCGGTCAAGCTGAGGACAACTAGGAGGATGATTATTTTTGCTGTTTTCAAGTTCATATCTTTTACCTCCTACTTAATGCGCAAAATACGCAGCAAAAACGGAATCATCATGATGCAATAGGTCAAGGCATTCTGAATATTTTTCGTTTTCAAAAATGTACGAATGATTGCAACAAGGAAGAAAAGGGCAATAAGATAGTAAGATACCGATACTATTTTATTTAAAATCATTAAATAATCCATGTTTACCTCCTCTTAAAGTAGAACAGAGCCGATTTGCTTACTAAAAATCATGGTCAATGTACTAATGAGCAGAATAAAAAGCATGGGCACGAGGGCACTTTTTATAAAGCCTCTATAGTAGTCACCACGATAGTCCAGTTCTAACACAGCAGCACGACCTACTACAGCAGTAGGAGGCAAGCAGTCACCTACCGGCCACATGACGGACCAGGCTGCTAAAGAAATAACCGGGTCGTAACCCAACATATTGAAAAGCATAATAAGGGGAACGCCAAAAAGCGGTGCTACCGCATATTGCAGGACACCTTCGGAAACGGGCAAAATCAACCACAGGCTGGCAAAAAGAACAGCAATCGGTAGTTTTACGACACCCAGCGATAAGAGCCCGCGGGCACCGGTTAGGGTCATCGTCTGATTCAAAACACCAACAACGACCATTATGCCAACCAAACCTTTTAGGTTAGTTACCGTACGGACGGCTGTTTCCATGATATCTACTTTTTTAGGAGCAACAATATAAAGGAGCAAGGCCGATAGCATGAAAACAAGGGGTAGACCCAAGGTCGGTACGGCAAAGGGCAAAAAGCGCCCGGACAGAATCAGAGCGATGAGTAAAACAAAAGGAGCTAGAGCTTTCGTAAAGTTCCAGCCTTCAGGAACTTCAGGCAGTTCAGCAAGGGCCTTTTCCAAATCAACCGGTTCACCTTTTCCGGCAAGGTAGAAGGTGGAGAAAAACGCTCCACTTAGTGAAAGGATTAAAAGTGGCAAGGTAAAGCCAACATAGGGCATATTGGCACCTGCCGAGGCCATCATTGCCCATAAGTTGATGGGAGGACAGGCAGCACTCATGGCCCCTAGGAGGAAAACCAAGGCAACCCGCTTATCCTCTTTTACGCCCATAGCCTTTAAGACAGCCCCGACAAGACCGCCAACGGTCAGCACTGTCGTTGCACCTGACCCGGTAATGGCTCCCGGAACCATCATGATAATGGTTAATAAAATCAAACAAACAGTCCGGCGATTGTAAAAATTACTGACTATCTTCCGAACGATAAAAGCAACTCCCCCGCTCTCATTGTAGAGAGACATAAAGAAAGTAGCCGTTAAGAAAATCAGGCAGACATCAAAATAGGTTACTGAACCCTCTATTATATGTCGAATTACTTCTGTAAACGGCAGCGGAGAACGAGGGTCTTCTCCCATGGGGACAATTATATGCGCCAGCATAGCCGCAAGAGACGCAGCAAGCATGCACAACTCAGTCTCCCACTTGAATTTTTTAGTAATTGCAAAGGTAAGTACGATAACGGCAATTACAATTAGCGAGTGAGTCATCATAGTCATTTTGTAAACCTCTTCTCTATAGAAAATCAGTCCATTACACATACTCTCGAGTGTGCATAATGGACTGGCTCTTCATTCATGGTATTTTACGAAAAATATTGCATAGACAAACCCTACTTGAGGAAATCTCCGACAGCAATGGCATCTTTTGCCTCTAAGAGTTCCTTGTTATTCTCTTCAGCATACTTTGTGAAAAAGCCGTCTTCGTTTGAGTCTTTAACAACTATAATGATGTCAGCCAATTCCATAATCGCGTCGATGGAGGCTTGGTCGGAGCTGTCCATGCGTCGGGCCATACCCTCTACATGGGCACCAATTACTTTCATTCCGGCCTCCTTTGCTGCAGCAATCAGGGCTTGACAGCGTTCAATTTCAGCATCGACATCCGTTCCTGCAGCACCCATGCCTTTCATACTTGTACCTGTCGTTACAATAAGTGTTTTATAGGTTTCGCTATCTAAGTCTTCAGCTGTAAGACCATTATCAGCATCGGCGACAGCACCGGCCATTTTTGCTGCCATACCTATTTGAACGGCACCCGGACTTTGCCCGCAAGTGGTTACAATAAAGGGACCCTCGAAGGCTTTGTCGCCAGCTTCAGCAGACTCTTCTTCAGACTCTTCTTCAGACTCTTCTTCAGGCTCTTCTGCAGGCTCCTCTTCGGATTCTTCGGGCTCTTCAGATTTTTCTTCCGCCTCTTCCTTGCTCTCTTCTTCCTTCTTTTCAGCCGTAGTCTTTTCAACGGTGGTTGCCGCTTCTTGTTTGGAATCTTTTTCATCAGGCTTGGCACAAGCAACGAGGGTTATGGTAAGAGCAAAAAGTAGGATTAATGTAATTATTTTTTTCATTTATACCTCTATTTATTGTTATTTAATATTTAAATTAATATTTAAATTTTTCTGAAAGTTATCATGCAACAGCTGCCTCACCTCTGTCATGTATCCAGAAATTTCAGCAGCCGTTGCCTATTTTTTTAAAAACGGTGTGCTAGTGTAAGAAGCACAAGACAAGAACTATTCTCTATTCTTCGTAGATTTTTTCGAGATCATCAAGGGCTGTTTTGCCAAATTCAACTTCTTCCAGATAGTCTGTGGGATAGCCCAGTGCTGTGCTAGATCCGTCCTCATTGATCATAAGGCCGTCATAATATTTGCCGACCAGATAGAAGGCAAAATCCCACCACTCTTCGTTCAGGGCTTCCATTTTGTCATAGCTATACTGAGTGACCATCTCGACAGCTTTTTCAGGACTTTCTTCAAAGGCTGCAGCGGCTTCGGCTTCAAAGCTTTCTTGATTATCAAAGTAGCCTTTTTCAATTTCAGCCTTCTTGGCACGAATTTCTTCGTACATAGCATCCCAACGTAAGCCGGCATAGTTATTAACAAAGTTGAAGGCCCACCAGGCAGAATCGGGATCGAATTCATGACGTTTGCCATTAGCCCATTCAGCAGGAACTTCTGTTGCACCACAATAGAGGGGTACATATACTGTTGTATCCGGAGAATCTTGGCCAAACCATAGGACGCCGCCTACAGGATCGGGTAAGAAGTTACGGCTTTGGGAAACAAAGCTGTAGGAGCAGCGGAATAAGGCAATGGAGCGTTCCCAGTCCTGACCTTGAGCATTTTCAGGTTTTAAGCTGCCGGGAACTTGCCAACGTGTCGGATTACCAAAAGGACCGGCTGCTTTATCCGTCGTTAAGTCGTAGGGGGTACCTTCGTAGTGGTCACTGTAGATATCCATAATATCTTGAACAGATAACTTCTTATCAGGTTTTACGGAAACAGGATAATGATCATATTCATCTTTAATAGGGAATTCTTGAGAAGGTGCTACTAAATCAAGGATTCTCCACTCACGTCTGCTTTGATAGAAAGGAGCACCATAAGGTTCAGGGTTGAAAATATTCGCAAAGTGGAATTCTTCTCCTTCTTCCCACCAACCCATTTCTTGAGGCAGCACAGTAAGGTCTGTTGACCATTTGAAGTTTTCCGTATCTTCAAAATCAACTACAGCAATTCTTGCGCGGTTTGCGCCAACAAATACCTCATCATCAGGGATTCTTTGAGCAACCCAGTGGGCGCCTGGTTTTCCGCTGTCAGGGGTCCAGAGAAGTCCGGGACCGCAAACTTCAAATATCCAAAGTTCATCTTTGTCGCCAATAACCAGGGTTTCACCACCATCGCAATAACCATATTGTTCAACAAGTTCACCCATGACTTCAATAGCTTCTCTTGCCGTAGCCGCTCGGGCCAAGCCAAGTTCTTCTAAGTTTGCAATAACAAACATACCTTCCGGATTATATACCTCCTGGCGACCACTCCAGGTAAACTCGCCCATCATGAGTTGTTTTTCATTCATGAAAGGATAACCGACATGGAAGTAGGTATAGGTTTTTTCTGCCTGGGGAATCTCCCCTACTTTGACAGGCTCTCTGTTCGGTCTGGTAGCTAAGCACGGATCATTGTAGATTTCAAGCATTTCGCCTTCTTCATGTTCACCGCCCGGGATAATAATAATTCTTTGATCGTACCAACCATCACAGGTATGGGATACCATGACGGAACCATCAACGGATGCATCTTTACCAACACCCATCGGTGTACATGCATCGACGAGCTGGCCACCAAAAGCGAAAACTAATAAGGCGGCCAATAGAACTGTTAGTTTTTTGAGATTTTTCATACAAATACCTCTCTGTCTGTTCTGTGTTAATACGCCCGAGAGGAATTTTAGAATGCTAGGTCAGTACCACGAATAAGCACAAGTTTTTGGCAAGTAGCCTCTTCAGTAAAGTCTTAGAAATTCCTCACCATTTAACGTATTACTAACTTGATTTAAGTATGTCACTACACTAACAGAATGTCAATTTTAACAAGATTTATGCAGTATTTGCTTTAACTTCGGACATTCGGACAATAGGTCAAAGCTTTTCGACAATAGCATTCAAGCAATTTTAAATCAGAATATTCGAAGTTTAATTCATTAAATTATATAAATCTTTTGCATAAGAATGCGCCCTGCTCCAACCATAGGGATAACATTGGGATTAAGTATAGTTAAGAAAATTATTTTAATCGTTAATTTGTTTTAAACAGCCGCCAAGCTTCCTCAAGGGCTTCCACGGCAGATGGAATCTCTTCCACAGGGATTCCCCCGTAGCCGATAAGGATATCTCTCGGCCTCGAGGAGTGATGGCAATATTCTTGAATGCTCTTTATGTGCAGACCCAGAAGGGCAGCTCTTGCACAGAAAGAGGGAGCATAGCTTTCTTCAGGAAGTTCTGCTATAAAATGCAGTCCCGAGCCGGCCTGATGGATACGCCAGGGTAAGGAGGAGGCTTCCAGGGCCTCAATAAGCAGCCGGCATTTTTTGCGATAGAGCCTGGCTGCACGGTTGAGATGGCGCTCAAAAGTATTGGAGCGAATTAACTCGGCAAGAAAGGCCTGCTCCATGAGGGGGACAGGGCTGATACTGGGAATACCCATTTCTTTAGCTTTTCTACTAAGATCAGGCGTCAGGACAATATAGGAGATGCGCAGGCCGGGAGACCAGGAACGGGAAAAAGACCCGATATAGAGCACCCGCTCCCCCCTACCGTCAAGTTTTCTAAGGCTTTCTACTGATGAATAGCTACGGAATGCGCTATCGTAGTCATCTTCAATTAGGTAGCGGCCCTTTTCCCTGTAGGCCCACTCGAGAAGTCTCATTCTGGCGGTACCCGAGTATTCGATGCCGGTGGGAAATTGGTGCATAGGGGTAAGCGAGGCAATATCCACTCTATTTTTTTCAAGGTCCCTTACACTAATACCTTCATCAGCTAGCAGAAGAGGGTAATATTTCTTGCCGGACCGCTGTAAAGTACGGGCAAGGCTGGGATAACCCGGATCTTCTACTGAAAAAACCGCATCCATGGGAAGAAGGTCAAAGAGAAATCGATAAAGCCCTTGTATTCCATAGGAAATGACAATGTCCGAAGGAGAAATCCGGATATCTTGCGAGCTCAAAAGATAGCCTGCCAGTTCCTTGCGAAGAGAAAAGAGCCCTCTCCTGTGAGGCTCGTCGCTAAGGGCCCCCTCATCAATAATTTTCCGGTAGATTCTTTTTACACTTTTTTCCGGAAAAAGGCTCTTATCAATTCCATGTGGGCCAAAATCATAACGCCAAGCCGGCTCCGGATTTTCCTCTTCCGGCTCCGGCAAGATCTTTTTTTCTTTAGCCGGCATGCGCAAGTAGAGTTCGGCCAGGGGGCCTACCGCATAGCCGGAGCGTGGATAGGCTACAAGATACCCTTCAGCAACAAGCGTATCATAGGCAGAACTGATAGTCGTCAAGGATAGGCCAAGGCTCGCCGCCAGCCTCCTCTTCGAGGGGAGCCGCATACCCTCAAACCAGGTCCCCTCTCGGATACTTTGCCTAATCTGCTCAGCAAGTCGCTCATAAAGGGGAGTTCCCTCTTTTCCCCCGAGGTGCTGCCAAGCCGGAATCCTTTCAATCTGACCTCTTTTTTTATTCATATTTTGATTCTATCAAGAATATCAGATTCTATCTATACTGGAAGCAAATCATTTTGCAGGAGGGAAAAATGAAGACTTTTAATAAAGACCTGGCCAAGAGCTTAAAGGGCGGGGTCATCATGGATGTGGTCAATGTTGAACAGGCAAAAATTGCCGAAGAAGCAGGCGCCGTTGCTGTCATGGCCCTGGAAAGGGTTCCGGCGGATATTCGTGCGGCAGGAGGTGTGGCACGAAGCTCAGACCCGGCTATGATTGTGAAAATTATGGATGCGGTAAGTATACCGGTCATGGCCAAGGTACGCATCGGCCACTTTGTGGAGGCCCAGATTCTTCAAGCCGTAGGTGTGGATATGGTGGATGAGTCAGAGGTGCTCACGACTGCGGATAAGGATAACCAGATTGATAAACATGCCTTTGAGGTTCCCTTTGTTTGCGGGGCAAGAAACCTCTCTGAGGCTCTCCGGAGAATTGCCGAAGGGGCCAGCCTTATTCGAAGTAAGGGCGAGGCCGGTACTGGAGATGTCTCCCATGCCGTTACCCACATGAGGCAGATTACAGGCGAAATTCGCAAGTGTCAGGCCTTGGGCAAAGATGAACTCTACAGCTTGGCCAAAAACCTCCAAGCCCCCATTGAACTTGTACGCTATGTCCACGAACACGGTAAACTCCCCGTGCCTGTATTCTCTGCCGGTGGAATTGCCACTCCGGCCGATGCTGCCCTCATGATGCAGCTTGGCGCTGATGGTGTCTTTGTCGGATCCGGCATCTTTAAATCACAAAATCCGGAAAAACGGGCCCGGGCTATTGTTGAAGCGGTTGCCTACTACGAAGATGCCGAGCGACTCTGGAAGCTATCAGAAAATCTTGGCGGTGCCATGGTTGGACTTAATCCTGACCAGGTGGATGTCATCATGAGCGAACGCTAAAAACAAGCAAGCGCTTCGGAATCCCGGCTATAAATCTAAATTCTTAAACTCGATACTGGTGTCTTCCGGACCGCAAATATTATTAATCATTCGAATAAAATTTTCGGATAAGTCACTGGCATAAAAGGCATTCTCCTCCCGACTCTCTTCTGTTGCCAGAAGATGGTTCTCTGCGAGAATGCTTTTTGTTGCCAGAACCTGCGCTTTAGCCGGATTGATAATCGTGAGCTCAGGGTAGATGCCCTGTATTTTTTCTTCTAAAAGGTGGTAGTGGGTACAGCCTAAAATGAGGGCTTCCAGTTTGTTATCCGCAATAAAATCATCTAGATAATAATGAATAGCCAGGTCCATCATGGCATGGTCAATCAGGCCTTCCTCGATCAGGGGGACAAAGATTGGACAGGCTTTTTCTGCCAAACTATCCTCCGCAAGTTCGGCCTTAAATAGCTGGCGGTAGACACCACTTTCGATGGTTACCTTGGTACCTATTACCCCTAGACGTTTTGCCTCTTTTTTTTGCTTTTTGACAACTTCATCAACAACCGGCTCAATAATGCTGATAAAAGGAATGGCGGGGAAGGTCTTCTTTAAGTCATTTAAAGCCGTTGAAGAAACGGTATTACAGGCGATGAGAATTGCTTTACAGCCTTGATCAAGCAAAAAAGAAACGATTTCATGGGAAAACTGTTGAATCGTTTTGACTGATTTGGAACCATAGGGAGTACGGGCCGTATCGCCAAAATATACAATACGCTCTAAGGGAAGTTCACGTAAGAGATGCGGGACTACGGTTAAGCCACCGAGTCCCGAATCAAATATGCCTAAAGGTCTGCTTTTCATCTATTTACTTTCCGGAAACACAAGCCTCTAAGAGGGCCATCGTATTGGCAACACCCTTGCGATGGATACGTTCGTAGCCATGCGATGCGGCTACCCCTGTACCGATAAGGGCATGGCGGATGTCATGTCCCGCAGTCAGAGCTGCCTTGCAGTCTGAGAAATAGAAGGGATACACGTCTACGGCATAATCCAAGTCATGCTTTTTGGCTAATTCGATTAGCTCGTTCGTAAAGAAATAGTTATAGGGGCCCGAAGAATCCTTAGCACAAATCGAGACGACGTATTCATCGGTATCGAGTCCCTCACCAACAACGCCCATATCAACAGCCAGCATATCGGAAACGCCAAGAGGGAAGCCTCCGGCAGCACCATGGCCAATTTCCTCATAGTTGGTAAAGAAAAGATAGGTTTTGCGTTCCGGTACTAAACGCTTAGCGGCAATTTCTTCGGCAAGATATAAGAGCATGGCCGTACTGGCCTTGTCATCCAAATGGCGGGATTTAAGAAAGCCGTCCCCGGCAAGTTTTGCTCTGGGGTCTAAGGCAACAAAATCTCCTATGGAGATGCCCAGTTTTTGCACGTCTTCTTTGCTCTTTACCTCTTCATCCAGGACAAGTTCCATGTTCTTGGCATCACGCTTTTTCTTAGCAACCTTGCGGCTGGCGTGGACGGCCGGGTTAGTAATCCGAACAGTCCCCTCATAACTTCTGCCGTCTCGGGTAAAAAGCTGAACATTTTCTTGCTCGACATAGTTAAAAGGGAAACCGCCTAAAGTAGTCAGGGCCAGTCTGCCATCCTCCTTAATGCTTTGTACCATGAGGCCAAGTGTGTCAATATGGGCTGAAAGAAGTAAGGCGTCATCGCCCTCTTGGCCGCTCTTGGCTTCTGCCGCTAAGGTCAATTCACAGAGCACGCCTCCCTTATGTCTTTGCCAGGGTGTAAAACCAAGCTCTTGTAAACGCTTCATCAAGTACTCTTCCAGAATATGAGTATAGCCGGTCGGGCTGGGAATATTACAGATGGTTAGCATCTCCTCCATCACCTTGTCAACATCCTGCTTAATCCTGTCTCTTCTCTCTTTGTCCATACTACACTACATCACCTTTCTTACTTTTTTCTTCTACTGCCTTTTGGTATGTTTCGGCAAGGGTAAAATAAATATTGGCGTCTGCTTCAAGGCCGGCTTCTAACAGGCATTGACCTTGGCCACGATAATTTGCAACCAGCCCTTCATTATAGTTTTTCATATTTGAGTTCAATATTCTGAGGGCCTTGCGGTATTCTATAAGACCTTGATTATAGTTTTTTGTCATACAGGCCAGTTCACCCAGTTTATGTAAAGCCAGCACCTGATTGTTACGGGCATCATTGCCTAAACCCTCTTTAAGCAAAACATTAAAGGACTTTTTAGCTCTTTCACAGGCTCCCTTTTCCATATAAATAGAACCCTCAATATACAGCATATCCGCCTTTTGTCGGGAACTTAAACGGACCTTGTCCGCTCTTAGCTCTTGAATCAGACCTAAGGCCTCATCCAAAGCCTTATTCTCGAAAAGCTCGGTAATTTTTTTAATTTTTTCTTCTCTTGCCTGCATACTAAACTCCTTAACATAGCTGAACTCTTTTTTGGGATAAAGCCCTTAAGAGAGTTTGTTTACCCTTTTAGTCTATTTACACCACTATACCGATTACTTTTTTCGCAAACTTCTGCCATTATACAACATTCATTGAAAGGAAAGAGCCCTCTTTTGTCTTCTCGACAAGGATTTGCTTGGGTATTTCTTCTTTTAACTCCTCAACATGGGATATGATGCCACACAGGTAATTTCCTTCACTCAATGTTTCCAGCATACGGACGGCATCACGTAAACTCTGCCTATCCAGACTGCCGAAGCCTTCATCGATAAAAAGAGTTTCGATTTGCAAGCCGCCTTGCTTTGCCTGGGCAACATCAGAAAGCCCTAAAGCTAAGGCTAGAGCCGTCATGAAACTTTCTCCGCCGGAAAGGGTGGAAAGCGCCCTTTTCCTTCCTGTGTAGTGGTCAAAGACAGCAATATCAAGACCTGCAGTTTTTCTCTTATCTTGTGCTTTTTCTTGGTGGCTAAGGATATAGCGCCCACTGCTCATCATACTTAGCCGGGTGTTTGCGCTATGCAGCAAGCGCTTAAAAAAGTAACCCTGAACAAAATTTTCAAAGTCCCTCTTTTGTCCGCTCTTCCCCCCACCATTAGCAATAAGGGCCAATTCTTTTATTTCGGCAAATGCCGCCAGGTCTTTGCGATAGTCTTGGTTAATCTTTTCCAGTTCCTCGAGAAAATAAAGATTGTTGCTTGTACGCCGGTCGAGTTCATTTTTCTTGCGGCGTTCTGCTTCTATGTCTTTATGAGAGTCCTTTATTTCCTGCTCAATAAGTTCAAGAGGCCTAAACTCCCTGTCGGGCTGCCAGTCAGTCAAAAATTCTTCTCGACGAGCCTTTATTTGGATAAATTCCTTTTCTTCTTTTTCCAGACGGTCTGCCTCCTTGCGCCAAAATACTTCATCCATGTCCTCCGCTTGCCATTCTTTAATATTTGCAAAAGAGAATTTAACAAGCAGCTTCGAAAGCCTTGCCCAAAGTCGTTCTGATTCTTTAGCTAAGGCTTCTTGCCGGCCTTTCAGTTGAGCAAGTTCCTGTTCTTGTTTTATTTTTTCTTCGGCAACTTGCTCCAAGTCCAGATCGCTTCTTTCCTTCTTCCGGTCAAAAGCATCTTTTTCTTTTTCTAATGAGCGCAATTTTTTTTCCGCCTCTTCCTTTCCGGAAAAGGATAATTTTCTTGCCCTTTCCTTAATATTTTCACAAACATGAGCATATTGAGCCTTGCCGGTAATGAATTCCGCCTTGTTTTCTTCATCCAGCAAGGCCAGCTCTTCCTTTTTCCGGCGCAGGTTTACAAGTTCTTGTCGGGCTTGTTTGGCCACTTCTTGCGCTTTTATCAGCTCCTTATATGTCGCCTTCCCTTCTCTCTCTTTATCGCTAGCCAAAGTAATGGCTTCTTCCATTCTTTGACGAAGTGGAAGAAGGAGTTTCAGCTTTTCAGTATAGCCTTGCCCGGCCTGTCCTTTTTCCTTTCGGCAAGCTTCCGCTCCCGGCCGGTCCGAATCTTCCGGACTGGAACATAAAAACTTCATTAGCTCTTCCAGCAACTGGGCAAGGATACTGTTTGCCCCGCTTTCCTCACTGATATAGCTTTCTTTTGCCGAGGCATAGACCTCCTCCATTTGAGCTAAATCCTTACGCAACAGCTGAAGTTCTTCCTGCTCAATCCGCTCACCCTCAAAGCTGGCCTTGGCCGGATGGTCCAGGGAACCACATACCGGGCAGGGTTGGTTATCCTCTAAGTGAAAAGCCATTTCAGAAATTTCAAAAGAGAGCCACCGGTCTTCTGCTTCCTTTACTCTCTCCTGATACTCTTTCCGCTCAACCAGAGAGGCTTCAAGACTTTCTTTTTTCCCTTTAAGTTCAGCTCTTGTCTTCTCCGCATCCGCAAGGCGGGTCAGCAATTTTTCCGACTGCCGGAGCCATTCGGCTAATTCAGTAAGTTCTTTCTCTACTTGATTTTTTTCTTCCAGTAAAGGAATTTCTCTTTCTGCTTTTTCTATTAAAAGACCTTCTCGGGCAAGAATTTTTTCTTGCTGTCTAAGTCCCTCCTCTACACTTTTTTCTAATTCGGCAAGTTTCTTTTCAAGCCTTGCTTTTTCTGCCTGTTTTTCTTCCAATTCAAGGTAGCCCGGTAATTCTTCACGCAAGCGTACAAGTTCTTCTTTTCTTTGCTCTTGCAAGGGCAATGCCTTGCTTATTTCTGCCTTTACTTCAAGTAATTGCTTTTGCCTTGCCCCAAGATCCAGAAGCCATTTTTGCACCTGCTTTATACCGGTCTCAATATGGACCAGGGCGGTTTTATTCGTATCATAATCCGTGTATACCGGCAGAACTTCACGCAGAATCGCCTTTGCCCTTTCCAGTTTTTTCTTCCGTTCCGCAAAGGTCTCACTTAACTTTTGCAGGCGTTCATATTCGCGAGAAAGCTGCAGCCAAGTCTCCTTTTTAGCATACCAGGCCTCGCTCTCCCTCTTCTCTTCCTTCTTTTTTTCGAGTGTTTTTTCTTTATCTTCGATTGCCAACTGCAGGTCTGCTCCGGCCGCCTCATCCACTTCTTTTTGCCGGAGTACCCAGGCCTTGACATCGCCTTGCCCTTCCTTTTGCTTTTTCTCATTATCGAGGAAGGCTGCTTGAGCCTCCTGCAAATCCTTTATGGTGAAAGTTAACAGACTAATCTGCCTGTTGCGGGCCCGAGTCTTTTCCTGGACGTCCCGATTTTTTTCCGAGGCCAGACTCTTAAGCTTTTCCTGGAAGTCATATAAATATTCTGTTTGGAAGATTTTACGAAAAATATCAGCCCGTTCGTCACTTGTAGCCATAAGAAGCTTGGAAAATTCACCTTGGGCCAGCATGGATGTTTGCCGGAAATGGCCGGCATCGATACCTAAAATGGAGATAATCTCGGCATCTACTTCTCTAATTTTGCTCACGATACGCCCGCTGGGTAAGTAGAGTTCAGCGCTTGCGTCCTCCTCGGTCACACCCTCCCCTCTGAGTTTTGCGCGTTCGTATTGGGGGGACCGGCGAACTTTGTAAATGTCGTCATTATGTAAGAACGTAAGAACCACCTCTGTCTTCTGCCTCTCGTCAGCAAAATGGCTCCTGAAGTGACGGGCATCCCGATTGCTTCCTGAAGCCTTGCCGAAGAGGGCATAGGATATGGCGTCGAATATACTTGTTTTGCCTGAGCCGGTATCTCCGGAAATCAGAAAAAGTCCCCGCCCTAATCTGCTGAAGTCAATCCGTTGACGTTTAACAAAGGGGCCGAAGGCTTCTATTTCTAAGCTTAAGGGTCTCATTCCTCCTCCATTTGAGAAAATATCTTCTTACATAATTCATACTGCCTCTCACTCATTTCTCCTCCACTTTCCTGGTGGAAAAAATCGGAAAAAAGCTCCAGCCAAGAAGCCGATTCAATATGTTTGCTCCAGGTCGATGCGGGTAAGTCACTTTCACCTTCATAGGCAGGGAAGCGAACCTCACAGATACGATTGAACTTTCCCCGTAACTGCTTCATGAGATTGGGCTGGTAGCCTTCATCTCGCAGCTTAAGGAAAACATAGTCATCTTTTTGTTCCTCCCTTGCCATTTCTAACAGTTCGGCCAAAGTGCCTTCAAGGACATGTAGTCCGCGGAGTGGAACAAGGGGAATCCGCTCCGACTGAATCTCACCCTCGTGGATATTCAGCAACATAGCATAGGAAGTCTTACCGGCCTCAGATGCGGAATAGGGCAAGGGTGAGCCAGGATAGAAGCCATTCCCAGCTAGCTTTTGTTGCCGGTGCAAATGGCCGAGGGCAAGATAATCAAAGGCAGAGAAAAGCTCGGCCGGCAAGACTTCAACCAGACCCAGCGAACTGACTTCTGAATCGGAGACAAGGCTCTCACCCGATCGGTTGGCCAACCACTGGTGGGCCAGGAGAAGTGAGGGAATCCCTTGTTTTTTGCGTTCCAGAACTCGGTTTATGCTGGGTTCAAGGTATTCTGCCATCAGGCTGCCATACTCTTTGCCGGACTCCGGGAAAAGGCGTTCCAGGTCAAGTTTTCTGACATAAGGGAGCAGGTAAACATCCAGTATTTCCTCCCCTTTTATAAATGTTTCGACCGATATTTCCTGTAAAATTTCCGTTGCAAGAAAAATCTGTGATTCGGCAAAAACCCGACCTCCAAAACCCAGACGTGTTGGCGAATCATGGTTGCCGGAGATGATAAAAACAGTAAAGTCTTCTTTGACACAAGCGGCTAGGAAATCATCAAATAAACGAATAGCCTCTTGGCTTGGATTAGGCTTATCAAAAATATCGCCCGCCAGAAGAAAGGCGTCTACCTCTCTCCTGAGGGCGATATGGAAAATTTTCTCTAGAACATCCCTTTGCTCTTCGAGTAAGGAAAAATTATGCAAACTCTTGCCAAGATGCAAATCCGCTACATGGAGTAGTTTCATCTTACAGAATCATGGACAGAAGCGTCAGGGCAATCAGCAAGATAAAATACAACCAAAAGCGGCTTTTTCTTTCTTTTGCATAGACGCTGTCAAAGGTATAGACAAAACTGAAAAAGAGCAAGTAGCTGTTCATTCCGAGCATGACGGCAGCAAATTCCGCGGCAAACAAAGAAACAAAGATAAGGATAAAGGAGATCAGAGAATGGAGTGGTGTTGCATAGCTTAACAACTTCAAGTATTGTACAGGCGGTAATTTGTTCTCCCTGCTGCTAGCGGCAAGGACAAAGGAGGCAAGGAAAAATAAGAGGAGGACAACAATTTGCTCAATGATACCTAAGCCAAAAGCCTTCCCCCAGCCGCTAGATCCACTGCTTAAACCTAGTGAACCGAACAAGTCCTCCATTATGCCCTGGGCACTGTTAACGAAAACCGTTGCTTTGGAAAGCGCATAAAAAAGAATGTTAGCGATAAAGAGAATAACCCAACTCAGGGTGGAAAGGTCTTGTTTTAAAGCATCAGCCGGTTGCCTGGAGAAGAAGTTTTTAAAAAACTTGGAAAATTCATCCAAGATTTTTGCCAGGGTATGGCCGGCACGCCCTTGGGCTTGTGGTGCACCACGGCGATATCTTGGCGTCTGGCTACGACCGGCCTGTGGTCCGGGTCTACCCTCTCTTGGTCTTGGGCCGGCTTGTTGCGGCGGCCTTTGAGCTGTTTGTTGACTTGTGCCCTGCTCCTGAAAAGCCCGGCGCTCATCGTAGTAGTGGCGCCCCGTATTAGAAGAAGTAGCGTAATCGGCTTCTCTTCTCTCCATTTTTTCACCATAATATCCCTGATACGGCTGATTTTGATTGCCCGGGGCCGGTGTATATCCGGTGGACATCATGTCCTGTTGGCTCCAGTTGGGTTGACCTATATCTTCAAAGGGTGGATTCTCGGGATAATAGTCTTGTGCTCCACGCCCCGCTGTTTCCTGACTTTTCGCAAAATCTTGATATGGATCATAATTCTCCGAATGCTCAGGATAATCCCGTTTACTTTGATTCATATTTAACCTCCTCAAATGCGAATAGTAATTTATCCGACATCGATTTGTAATTTACTATAACATTTTATACATAAAGTCTTGTTTGAGCAATATTTTCCGCATTTTTTCCCGAAAAAGTGAACAAAAAGTAATTTTTTTCTCCCAAAAAGCCCTCTTTCTTTCAAAAAGGGAGTAAAAGAACTTTTTACAGGACAGGAGCCCGGCACTTTCCCGGGGCCAAAATTGTCCAATCTAAAAGCCGAACAAAAGATTTCATCAAGAGAAATTAGCTGGTTAAATAGGCAAAATGTATGCCGCCTCCGGCAAATAATAATAGTAGTAGATTATTCTAGCCGGAAAAAGTTGGCTGTGAGCTCTTCTCTAGACCCTGGTCTCTGTATTTCGGCCGTACTAAATAGACGGCTTTTATATCCACGGAAAGGATATTGATGGAAGTTAAAAGTTGTAGTTTTTGACTGATGGCCTGCTGGGCTTCAAACAAGACCGCTTGAGCATCAAAACCATAATAGAGGGAAACATGTATATTGAATCTAGCTCCATAAGCTTCTTTATAGGAACGAAACTGCTTCATCTCGGCAACCCCGGGAACATGTTGCAAGGTTATCCTGACCAGTTGGGCCATAGCCTCATCGGAGATGGAGTAGCTGCCCAGGGTGGAAAAGGTTGGCCGCACAACAGCACGCTCACTTTCCGCAACATTTTCTTTTCCGGACCGGTCTAGACGCCGACGTAGCTTGATTAAAGGAGCGGCTAAGCTGCCACTAAATTCGTGGCGAATTTCCATGGTCGGAACGGGAATGGTGTGCTTTCCCTCGCTCATGCGAACTTCCTGGGCTAAGCGACGCTCCTCCTCCGTGCTGATATCTTCAATACGAATTAGCATCGAGGGTTTTGCTAAAAATAAGTTTTTGCAAATCCGGTTAACCATCTCCCGGGATGTTCCTAAAATCATCAGGGTGGATGGCCGTTCTTCAAGTAAAGCCCGCCGCATATTTTGGGCCCTTGTTTCATCGGCAAAAATGGCACTTTTTACGGACTCAATTTTGGTCGACGCACGTTTTGCGGAACTACCGGCAATGATACTTGAACCATGAATCAGAATGCCGTCATCAATAATGTAATCAATATTGTTATCCTTAGCGACGCTAATTGCCTTTGTACTTTTTCCTGTTCCGCTTGTGCCAACAAAGGCAACTACCGCAATTTGGCTCAAGTTTTCGCGCATTTCCTCTTCTGTTTGAGTTTCCACATTACGCTGCATTTCATAAACCGTCGTTTTGACAGCAGAAGCAATCCTACCTAAAGGATTAAAGACAATATCTTCACTCTGGGCGGGCGGGAGGTGTTCACTGGTTTTATCCCCCCTCCGCTCTTGACCCTGCTGCCGCCTTTGTCTTCGGTTTTGAAAAAGAAAATCAAACATTAGTCATCCGTATCTTCCAGATTGTGCCAAACGGCGTTGACATCATCATCTTCTTCCAAGGCATCCAATAGTTTATCCATATTTGCCATCTGCTCGGGGTCATCTAAGCGGGCAAAACTAAGGGGCTTGTATTCCAAGCCGCTTTCTTCAAAAGCGTAGCCCATTTTTTGCATATTCCGCAGGACGGTATGGTAGTTTGCCGGCTCTGTGAGAACTTCAAAATACTCATCATAGGCTTGAAAATCATCCGCCCCGGCCTCTAAAGCTTCCATCATAACCGTTTCCTCATCAACAAAACGGCTTCTGTCTAAAATAATGCTGCCCTGTCTGGCAAACATAAAGGAAACGCAACCGTTTTCTCCTAAGTTGCCCCCATATTTATCAAATAGGTGGCGAACTTCACCGGCTGTTCTGTTGCGGTTATCTGTAAGGGAGCGTACCATGACGGCTACACCGCCCGGTCCGTATCCTTCATAGAGAATTTCTTCGTAATCTTCAGCATCTCCGCCGGCAGCTCTTTTGATGGCCCGGGCCACGGTATCATTTGGCATATTAGCCGACTTGGCCCGCGTGATGGCATCTTCCAGGGCACGGTTGTTTGCCGGATCAGGGCCACCCGCCTTTACGGCGACCTGAATTTCACGCCCGATTTTAGTGAACAATTTTCCTCTTGCTGCGTCTTGTGCGCCTTTTCTACGCTTTATGTTACTCCACTTGGAATGACCGGCCATATACTCCTCCTCAAAAATAAGCGAATGTAAGCTAAGCCTCAGTTTTTATTTACTTCTAGAAAATATCTTGACGCCTAGCCGGTATGTTCGCTTTCTACTTTTCCAAAAATTATCATAAATTCATCATAAAGTATCCTAGTCAGGATAACAAGGCATGGGGGCATAGTCGACACCTACGGGCTCACACAGGGCTTCTCCCTGGGTCGTTTCAGCACAGATAGCATAGAGCTCTTCTTCTTGCTCCGGATCAATCGCAACGACCCATTCCGTATCCATACCGAACTCCGCCTCTTCCTGATAAAAACCGGCCTCTGTAAAGCGATAACGCAGGGTATCGTAGGCTGAGTAGGGAGCGATAACACGAAACTTTTTGCGCAAAAGCATCCGGATTGGCTCTGCAGCATCCAGTGCTTTTGCTGCCGCTTCGCTATAGGCCCTGACCAAGCCCCCGGCACCCAGTAAGATGCCGCCAAAGTAGCGGACAACCAGAATCTGCGCCTGATCAATACCCCTTTTTCTTAGCACATCCAAAACCGGCATGCCGGCTGTGCCTTGCGGTTCACCATCATCGGAATAGCGGCCGCCCCGCTCAGGGAAAATCGTGCGCCAGGCAAAGACATGATGCCTGGCATCGGGATAGTCTTTCCGGCAGCGCTGTAGGCGCTCTTCCGCTTCTTCCCCGTCTTTAATCGGCAGGCAGATGCCAATGAAGCGCGATTTTTTCTCTACAATCTCAATTTGCGCTTCTCTGCTTACCGTTGTCCACTCTTGTATTCTCATATCTTCTCTGTTCATGCTCTTCATTTTATCAAGTTTTCCCAGCTCATGCATTAGGCCTTCTTGCGCTTCTGTGGTATTCTTTCCCTATGAAAAAAATATTTCTCAACAACCCTAAAAAACCGAAGGGCGGCACTTTCTATTTACGGATTGTAGTGCTTGTTTTACTTTTGCTCATACAATTTTCCCTCTTTTATATCCTATTCCGAGATTCACAGGAGACCAAGCTTGTCCCCTCCGCCCCTGAGTCAACCATCGAGGAAACAAGGATAATCCACACAGAGCCCACAAATCCGGAGCCTTTGAGCGTTAAAGATGAGGAAATGCGGCAACTTTTGGATGACTATTTCTCGCCCCTCCCGAAAACCAGACCGGACCCCCCTCGGCAAAAACAGCTTTATCCGGTGAAAGGCATTTATCTGGGCCAAGGAAGAAATCTGGATGCCGCTATTGAACTGGCTTCTTGGTCAGAGGTGAACGCTTTTGTCATTGATGTCAAA
Organism: Bacillota bacterium; assembly: GCA_023622515.1. Classification (GTDB taxonomy): domain Bacteria; phylum Bacillota; class Clostridia; order Saccharofermentanales; family DTU023; genus SFFI01. Next base: position 27,066 of record JAMNZB010000049.1, read on the forward strand.
GAATCTTGGGGCTTAACCTATCAGAGCCAGGTTCCCCTGGCCCAAGAAATCAAGGCTTGCCAGGGGGACTTAGACCTCCCCCGGCTCATTGAACGCTGCCATGCCGAGGGCATTAACGTCATTGCCCGAATTGTTTGTTTTAAAGATGACATCCTACCGCTGAAAAAGCCGGAAATGTGCATTACCGATATCAATGGCCAACTCTTGCACTACCCTTTGGAGGGCGGTCAGGCCTTTGCCAACCCCTACGACACCAGAGTCTGGGATTATCTTATCGATGTGGCTAAGGAAGTTGTGGCTATGGGGGTGGATGAAATTCAGTTTGACTATGTACGCTTTCCCACAGGAAGTCCAAACAGTAAGGAAAAACCTGTTTACCATGAAATCGAAGAAAAAATAGGTAAAGACCTGGCGATCAACCGTTTTTTGGAATATGCCCGAATAGAAATCCAGGAAAATCTGGGCATCCCCGTAACCGCCGATCTTTTCTCTATTGTTATGACCAGTGAAGTGGATGGCATGTTGATTGGGCAAAATTGGAACACCATCGGTTTAACCGGTATCAATTCTATCTGCCCCATGATTTACCCTTCCCACTATGCCAACAGTTCCTTAGGAAGCCAAGGGAACGGGGTTGGCAGCTATATCGGTCGTGCTTTCTTCGATAAACCGGATTTAGAGCCCTATGCGGTTGTCCAAAATGCCATGTACGACGGCGAAAAGGCTAGCCGGCAAAAGGGCTATGCCATGCTAAGACCCTGGCTCCAAGCCTTTTCTGCTGATTGGCTCAGCCCCGGCTATTATATGATTTATGGGGCACAAGAAATCCGCTTGCAAATACAAGCCCTCTATGACCTGGGCTACGGAGAGTGGATTCTTTGGAATGCCGATTATAAATATCCTAATGAGGCCTTTATTCAAGCAGACCTGGCTGCCGAGGAAGAAAAAAAGCAGGCGGTTGAAAGTTTAGTTCGCCAATCTGAATATGAAGCAGAAGCAGAAGAAAAGGCCCAGGAAGAGAGTCGCCGCTTCCCTATTGCGACTCCGAAAAAGACAAAATAAGGGGCCGGCCCCTTCTCGCGGCTTAAGCAGCGCTATGGAGACCAAGCCCCTTTTAAAAACTATTTTTATTCTTATTTTAAATATTCCAGACCATTCATGTAGGGTACAAGGACTTCCGGTATTTTTACACTTCCATCCGCTTGTTGATTTTGCTCCAAAATAGCCGGGAAAACACGTGAAGTAGCCAATCCTGAACCGTTTAACGTACAGAGAAATTCCGGCCTGGCCCCTTCTTCCGGGCGATAGCGGAGATTTCCCCTCCGGGCTTGGTAGTCACCCGCCGTAGATACCGAACTGACCTCTTTGTAGCCACCCATGCTGGGGATATAGACTTCAACATCCCAGGTTTCATGCATAGAGGCTGAAACATCACCGGCAGCAAGTTTAACCAGCTGATAATGCAGGCCCAGTTTCTCCACCAGAGAACAAGCCTTATCAATCAACTCTTGCAAGGCCGCTTCTTCATCCTCCAGGGCAACAAACTGGAACATTTCTACCTTATTGAATTGATGACCGCGAATCATACCCCGTTCTTCGGCCCGATAGCTGCCGGCTTCTCTACGGAAGCAGGGGGTATAGGCGAAGCATTTCAGGGGTAAAAGCGACTTGTCCAGAATTTCATCACGGTAAAGATTAACCAAAGCGGTTTCCGAGGTCGGCAACAGGAAGCGGTTAAAGCCTTGTCCGAAGTCATCTTCTTCCTTACCTTGTAATTGCAATTGGAAGATATCTTCGGCAAATTTGGGAAATTGGCCGGCCGCCAGCCCGCACTCATAACCTAAGATGAGGGGGGGCAAAAACATTTCATAGCCATCTTTGATATGCTCATCCATGAAGAAATTGAGCAAGGCCCTTTCCAACAAGGCCCCCTGGCCACGGTACATCCAAAAGCCGCTTCCGGATAGCTTAACCCCTCGCTCATAGTCGACCAAACCCAGGTCGGTCGCTATGTCCACATGGTGCTTGGGGGTAAAGGAAAAGGAGGGTTTTTCGCCAAAAACCTTCTTGACCTGATTGGCCTCTTTGCCCCCGGCCACTACGCCTTCTGCAGGCAAGTTGGGCAAGGAAAGTAGGAATTCATTTATCTCCGCATCAGCCCTGGCCAGTTCTTCCTCTTTCTCTTTAATAGAATTTGCCAGGACCTTCATCTCCTCAAGCAAGCCACTGATGTCCTCGCCTTTTTTCTTTAACTTAGGCACCTCTGCGGACTTTTGATTCCGCTCGGCTTTCATTTCCTCTGTCTCGTGAATCAAAGCCCGCCTGGCCTTATCTTTTTCCAGAAAGCTTGCCAAGTTAAGGTCAAAGCCTCTTTTGGCCAAGGCCTTTTCTACTTTTTCCGGTTCGTGACGTAATAAATTAATATCCAGCATCTTCTGTCTCCTAGCTGCAATCTTTCGCTTTCTTGATATATGCTTATATTCTACCCTATTTTTGCTGACTTGACGTGCATTTTGGCACTTTGTACCATGGGAAGGCAAGTTTTTTAAGGAAAGGCTAAGCATGATTCAGGATACATTTAATAATAAAACCCCGGCTCCTAGGATGAGTAATATTGATTCAAAGGTTTATACAAAGCAAGTTCCGGAGGATGAGCTTCAGGATTATTTTGACCGCTACTATGAAGAATTGCAGTCTTACAGGAGGCACTTTCATGCCATAGCGGAAGAAGGTTGGTTGGAATTTGAAACCACGCTTGCCCTTGTTGAAAAGCTTTCAGAATGGGGATATACACTTCATCTGGGAAAGGATATCCATGGAGAAGAGCGGCTTAGTCCACCTTCACAGGCTGAGCTAGCTGACTATTACAAGAAATTCATTAATCTGGAGGCTTTCCACAAACAGGCCGGCCTGCTTGGTCTTTCAGAGGGAAAGCAAGAGGAGATTTTGCAGGGTTACACCGGCCTGGTAGCCGACTTTGATACAGGGAGAAAAGGTCCCCTCTTTGCCTTTCGCTTTGATATTGATGCCCTGCCCTTTGCCGAATCGACCGCCCAAGACCACCGGCCTTTTGCCGAAAATTTTGCCGAAAAAACAGGCCGGGCTTGCCATGCCTGCGGCCATGACGGCCACATCAGCATCGGCCTTCATCTGGCCAAACGAATTAGCCAG
>JAMNZB010000023.1 GCA_023622515.1 Bacillota bacterium
TCATAGGGCTGATAATGCGCCTCTGAACGATACGCTATTTCTTCTGGATACTCTGCTCCATAATGCCGTATTAAAAATTCGAGTTCTTCATCGCTGAGTTCTTTTAAATCCCACTTTTGTTCTTGTGCCGGTAACAATTGTTGCTCTAACTTCTGTAATCGTAAATTAAGTTTCACCGGTCATGCCTCCCCTCAAAAGAAATCTTCCAGTTTCTTTGTGTTTTTGCTTGTAATACTCAAGTCAGTACGGGCATATTTTTCTTTGAGCTCGGGAGAGCATTTATCAGAAAAGAAAAGCAGCCATTCATCTAATGTCCAGTCATCACGGGTTAGCTTGCCATTCTCTGGCCGAACTATTTGCTCCAGTTTTTTTACTCTCGATTCTAGCACCATGCCCTTGCTCCTCTCTTGGCTTGAATGGATTCTTCAAGTTTTTCGACACGCCTCCCTAAATCATCAAGCTCAACGGCTTTTAGGCTCATTTCCAAGACCGCCTTGGCTGCTGATACCCTGCTGGCAGGTGGTGCTTCTTCATCAGCCATTACAGTTCTAAGCGTCTGTACTGCTTCCGTGCTGGCCTGTTGTATTTGACTTATAGCTTGGCTTACTGCCATACGTCGAGCTTCCCGATATTGATCCTGAAAAGCTGGTTCCTGCAGCCACCTGAACCCAGTAGTTTCACCGATCCCTGCTTTCTTAGCAGCTTCACGAATGTTTGGCTCGGTCAATAAAAATGCAATAAAAATTTCTTGCTTGCGGCTCTGCTTTTCCCCATGTCCTTTAGGTTCTGCCATTATTTATTCACCCCCTACAGGTAGTTTCAGATAATAGGTATTTAATATTTTTAATAAAACCGGATATACTCCGGCTTCGGTCAATCATTCTCTTAGTTTCCATGCCTCGACCTTAAAGAATTGTTCTCCTTCGATTTCCACTAAGACGCCCATAGCTGTCAGTTTAAATGTGCTCCCAATTCCAAAGAATCTAGCCAGATTGGATGGCAATATTTTTTCAGGAATAAGGAAACCGGCTATCCCTTGTGATTCTTCTACTGGGTTTTTCTTAATCTCGTTCATTTCTGATTACCTCCCTAAAATTGATAGTTCCAGCAATTGCTTTGCTGCTTCCGGGGTGCATAAATCACCCTTGTTTAACTGCTTGATTAATTTCTTTGTGTCGGCCTTCCTCTGCTTGATCTTGCCCTGTTCCTCAATGACTGCTTGTTCTGCCTCATCATGGTCTGTTATCCTGGTGATTTCTTCCTGAATCAATTGCTGTAGAATCAACAAATCAGATAACTGCTGCCGTGTTTCACGTTGGCCCTGCTGGTGGTTTAGAAATCCCATAATAACAGTATCCGGGTCATTGTCGCCAGGCAATGTTAATTCTGCATTGCCAACTTTTTCAAGGTTCACGACTCTCTTTTCCAGTTCTTTTAGAATTGCTTGCATATATATCCCCTGCGGGGCCGGTATGATCTGAATAAGTTTGTCCATCTTTCTCACCTCCTCACTTCTTTAAAATGTCATTTCCCTATTATTTATCTCGGTTCCAATGCTCGACCAATCATCAAATATGCCAGATATTTCTTTTGGCGCACTTGGCGCACTTCCTTTGAGCCTTAGAGCATCCGACGAAATATCATCTGCGCCATCTATGCCATTTTTAATTTCTGACATCCTTGAAAGCTGTGGCCAAAACCACCTATCACCCCGCCGGAATGCTTTAAAATCCAGCTTTTCCTTTGCCCTTTGAACGGTCCGCCATTTGATACTCGCCGCCTTCGCTTGCTTTTCAATTTCTTTGCTTTCAACCGGGCCAAATTCCAACACGTCATATAAGAATTCGGCGGCTTCTTCCAGGCGATTGTCCTTTTCCATTTCTTCGTCTTTTACGGCTGATGGCACGGCCAGCAGGTCCTCGACCGTAAAGCTGCTGACTCCTGACCATACGAAACCAAACTCTGAATGAAGGTCGAAACTCAGAGTGACCCCATTCATCGCACAACTGCTTTTGATATGAGCCATGGCCTTCTGTTTGGTGACCGGTTCTTGCCCCACTGTCAGGACCGATCTGGCGGCTGCGGTGAAATCAATGCTGCCCAGCCCTCGATATAAAGCTTTACTGCTGCCTTTGCTTAAGTGCCTAATAGCAAGAACAGCGCAACTATATTCCTCTGCGATCTTCCCCAGGTTACTGAGCAGTGGTCGGGTTTCATTTGCTCTGTGCATATCAACGCCGCCGCCCAGGTAAGCCTGCAACGGATCAATCACCACCAGATCTGGCCGGGTTTCGTCTAATGCAGCCCGCAAAACATTTACATCGGCTAAAGAGAAAGCCATTTCTTCTTCACTGTCTGCCGTTCGCCAGCCGGTTAAGCAGCTGATCATGCTCCTGTCAGCACCCATCATCTCAAGTCGCGGGACTAGCGTATCGGCCAGGCCGTCCTCGGCCGTCATGAATAAAACCCGGCCCTTACTCAGTTGGATTGCAGGTTTACCCTCCTGGTCAGGTAATACCCCGCCATTACTTATGGCAGCACAAACGCATAGGGAAAGGAATGTCTTACCCAAGCCGGGATCTCCTTCTAAAATTGTCAGCTTGCCAAATGGAATATAGGGCGGCCAAAGGAACCTAACTTCTTCCGGCTCCACATCTGCCAGGTTGGTGATCGCCGGATAAATGGGGAGGCTAGTTTTTGTGCTTTCCTTATCGGTTTTTATTGCCAGAGTTTTTTCGTTTTCGTTTTTCATAATTTCCTTCGCAAGGCTTAGCAATTCCTGGTCCATGACTCGACCCCCCTGCTTATTTTTAGTGCCTCTAATCGTTCAGCAATTCCGGGTTTTAGCAACATATCCAGGCAATAAGCAGTAATATCTTTAGTCTTTAGCGCCCATATCACCGCAGGCCTGTCCAAGTCGCGTTCAGTAGTTGCAAACTTTAAAAATAAGTCACACCAACGCTCTATCCGGATCAATCGCTTATATTCGCTATCAATAACAGATTGCAACTTGCTCGCCACTTCTTTCTCCTGCGCCCGCCGGTTCCTGGCTGCTTCTATACGCTGGCGGTCTTCCGGGGTTTGCGTTGATACTTTGATCCCTGCCCGCGCCGCTAATAAATCACGAGCGGCTTTGAAATCAGTTTTATGATATTTCGTTATAAAGGTGAATATATCGCCGCTTTCGCCACAACCAAAACAATAAAATGCTTGTTTTTCGGGGTTTACGCTAAATGATGGCGTTCTTTCCACATGAAATGGGCAGAGCCCCCAGTACCTATTCCCTTTCTGTTTAAGTTCAACATGGTCACGCACAAGGTCTGCTATATCTATGCGCTCCTTGATTTCCTGAATGACTGTGCTATGATTTATAGTAATAGGTTGCATAATTTACTTCCCTTTCTGCCCGTCTGTCGCACCGGGCTTTTTTTCTATTTGGCTCGAAAATAAGATAGCAGCGCCGCCTTAGATACCAAAAATTTTTTACCGTGGCGAACGGCCGGGAAGTTATTTTTGGCAAACAGAGCATACACGGCATTCTTTCCGCCCGGGTAATTTGCTTCTACAAGTGTCCTGGGCGTGATCAGGTCGGGCAATTTTTCAAATGAGAATTCCTTTTGGTTCATTTTTTTATCCCTCCTTCCCTTAAATAGTCCAACTGAGTCCTTGTTTTTCCTGCATTTTCATTTTAGAATGGTATGGAGAACAGTGTGAACAGGAGGAGGAAGGCAATGCCAAGAAGGGAACTTTTGGTCTCAATAATTACTCCCAAGCCGAAAAAGTGTGCAGCAAGAATTGAATATGAGAAAATATCAGAGGAACTCCAGGCTATGGCAGAATACCTTTGGCCGAATGATCCTCAGCCTTTCATGATGCCTTTTTTAGTGGTTGAGGAGGATACGACCAAAGGTAATTCCGAACCTGAATCAATATATATTGAGGCAATTCATTACCTGATGATACGAGCCCTTGCAAGCGATGTGAGCATGATGGAGTTTGCTGAAAGCTTAGTCATTTTTTGTGAAGGGTTTGGCCAGTTGTTTAAGGAAAAACGCATTTCTGTAATCGAAGCACGCCATCGTGTTGGCTGGCAATGGCTATTACTGCCATTGTATAGAAATTCGATCAAACAAAGACGCGTTAACAAAGAATGGGTATCAGTGTTGATGAGCAATATATATGAACCTTATAAGCGTGCAAGAATGAGTTATCCTGAACATACTGGGAGATTTGTAATCGACTTTGCGATTATTGATAAAGAGGCAGATAAATTTCAACTCTGGGCTCACCCAGCAAAAAGTGGTTCAAAGGGATTCATTATCCCCAGCAAGGGACCAGCAAATGTTAAGGATCGGGACGTGATACTAAAATGGTGCCAAGACGTTATATTAAAAAACGTTAATCGTATCTTGAATAACAATATTACATTTTCAATGGAGTTTGACAAAAATTACGGCTTAACTATGAAACTTAAACCATTATATATTTATGGCGCCGCAGTGCTACTTTTTATGCAAGACGATTTTAATTGGCTTTCTAAGGATGATGTAGCTTTATTAAAAAGCAAAGAAGATTATGGAGCCCGCTTGGCGAAGAAGGATCGAAGGGACGCACTGGCTGTTTACCGCAATTGGAAGAACAGGCCAACGGCTGAAAATAAAATAACCGAGGCAGAATATAACAAATTGCGCGATTATAGCAAAGGCCTTTTATCGCATAATTTAAGCAAGGAACAGATGGCGGAAAAGTTGGAGTTACACCTAGAGAAGATAAGAAGTAAGAAGTCCCTATAATTGTGTATATTGATTCTTCGAAAATAAGAAAAGCCCAGATCAATCGCCTCAGGAGACCATTTCGGATTTGTGTTAACCTTCCAATGAATGCTGTAAGATAAGACTTGCTTGCAGCAACTAACATATTACTACTTCCATATAATATAACAATATTTCTCCTATGCTTACCATTTTATAATTTGAATGTTATATAATAGTAATATATGTCAATTATTGTTTCGTTTGGCATATGATGTTTACGTATCACAGGAGGTTTTATATGGCTGATTTCTTTTCGATTAATATGGCGAGCCAATTGCCTTTCGCACTAGTTTTTTTATTAGGCGTATTATTAATCAATGCCGGATTAAAACGGCTATCCTCACTGAACAACATCCACCCGTTTATATTGTTTTTAATTTACTGGATAATGTTGTCTGTAGGTGCTTATAGCGGTATAGGTCCTACAGATGACCTTGATTGGATCAATCTAGTTGGTATTTTGTCACCGGTAGTTGGGTTTGTGTTTTTTGTAATCAGTTACCTTTTGTCTTTATTTCTCAATCGGAAGAAGGAAACCAGTGAATTGTATTACGATGAAAACGATTATTATGAAATACTCCAAGTAAGCCAAAATGCAAGCGCAGATGTCATTGATGCAGCATACCGTCGCTTGGCAGAAGCATATCATCCTAATAATGGTGGTTCCGAAGAACACTTCAGGCTGGTAAATAAATCCTACGAGGTTCTGGGCAATCCCGATTATAAAGAAGCTTATGATCGTTGGAGGCAAGCGGGAGAAACTTCTAATAGCCAATATAATGAGCATAAATCAGCACCAGATAAGTCCTTTAATTTGAATGCATCCTCTGAGTCACAAAAAATACGTCCGCAGGCAAGGTATTTTGCTGAATCATTTGATTTAATTGTTTCATCAATTACAACTGGATTTATTCTCGGGCTAGAAAAAACTGGCTTGGGCAAGAAATGGGGGAAGCAAATGAATAAAAACATTTGGATTATTCCTTTGGATAGGAATTTGCTTTTTCCAGATCAGTATAGCACAAAGTTGAAAACAATGGTTAGGCATGCTTGAGAACTAAAATGGGGTCGAAATTTCATGATATTGCGGAATGTGCAG
>JAMNZB010000013.1 GCA_023622515.1 Bacillota bacterium
ACAGCCAGACCGACGGTTTCGCCGACAAGTCCGCCAACAGCCCGGCCGACCTCGCCACCACCCCTTACCACAAGCACAATACAAGTGACCGCTGCCCCAACCTCGCCGCCAGCCCTGCCGACAGCGATCAGCACGCAAACGGTGCCGGTGGCCATCCAAAGCACCTGGACCCCCTATGTTCCGCCGACAAGATATATCTATGGCAGGCAAACGGAAAGCATAAGGGAGACGGAGGCTCCTACGACGGTTCGGGAAGCTGAAACCATGCTGCCAACCAGGCAGCTGCAGGCGGATGAAGCGCCCAAAGGGGAGATGCAGGCCGCAAAAATAGCCCTTGCCGCTGCCGTTGTCCTCTTTGCCGCCTCACTCATCCTTGTCCTTTACCGGGTCTTGATGTATAAGTAGGCCTGTTATTAAGGCATAGCAAACAGCTGCCTGACTTGCAGGCAGCTGCATAAGGCTTAATATGCGTACTAGCGGCCGATCTAAGCGGTGTATACGCTGCTTGCATGAATAAGGATGTAGCCGGTGTAGCGGCGGATATGGGCCGGTACAAGCTAAACTCGACAATCTAAACTACAGGTCAAAAAGCAGGCTGCCTTGCTCACCCATGGGCAGCTCTTTTATGATGCGCCCTTTTTGGAAGAAGTAGAGGCCGCCTTTGGCCCTGCCTTCATCAGCGACATAGCTGTTGATAAAGAGGACCGGCTTTTTCATCAGGGATGTTTGGTGGGCATAGGCCTGGATACTCATATTATCCGGATCTTGGTAGTCATGGTTTTCTTCATACCAGGCTTCAAGGGCAATATCCACATGGACAGGCCAAATCAGGGCATCAATATGGGGGTCCAGTTCGGCGATAGGGAGGAGTAAGTCATCCGTCCAAAGGTCGCCGCAGATTACGACAGCCAACTGTTTGTCCTCAAAGGAAAAGACGCCGGGGCCTCTTCCCTCCCGATACTCTTTACAGGCGGATGGACTTTTCCAGCCGGGTGAAGCCCGGTGGTAGCGCTGGCCGATGTCCCCCTCTTTGTCAATGACCAGATAGGTGGAATGAAAGGCGCCATCCGCATTTTCATAGAAACCGAAGCCTACACCGAGTTTAAGTTCTTTGGCTAAGGCTCTGATTTCGGAGATTTCCGGCCCGTGCAGGCCGAGGGTTATGGAGAGGTCTTCCTTGTACACAAAGCTAAGGGCTTCAAAGCCGCTTAGTGAGGCCTCGCTGAAGAGGCAGAGGTCAACCTTTGCTTCTTTTGCCTCTCGCATCGTGGAGAGGATCGTCTTTAGGTTATGGGATAAGTCCGTCAAGTGCAGTAAAGGGCTCGCAAGCATAATCTTCATGGTAGATCCTCCTTCCATTCATGATTCTTCCGAAAGAAGTCATGCTTTCTTCAAGAGTATTTCAAAATCATCTATAATAATCATCTATAATAATAGCATCTATGGCAGTAGATGAAAAAGACAAGCCCAAATGTGAACACAGATTTGAAGTCAATGATAAGGAAGATAAATATGAGGGTGAAGGCGAATATGGAAACAAAGATGGAAACAAAGATGGAAACAAATATGAAAAAGAACAGCCAGCTGAAAAGGAAGCGGGGAACAAGCATGATGACACATATAAAAGGGATAAAAAATCTTCAGAGAAAGGGACGGCTGGCCGCCTTTGTCAGCCTTTGCCTGCTTATTAGCAGTTTCTTCTTTGTGGGCTATGAGGTGGATGCCCAGCAAGTTACGGTAACCGGCACCTATGACTACACGTCGGCCCGCTATATGCTTGATTTAATTAATGCTTCTCGTGCTGAAAACGGTTTGCCGGCCCTGGCCTATAACTATGCTGTAGAAGATTATGCCAAGCAACGGGCGGCTGAATTGACGATTGTCAACTCCCATATCCGGCCGGATGGCAGTTATGTCGCCTATAGTGAAAACTATTCCATTGGCTGGGGGAGTGCCGACCAGGCCCATGCTGCCTTTATGGGTTCCTCTTCCCACCGGGCCAATATCCTGAACTCCTCTTATACCGGCATGGGTGGAGCGGCCTTTATCTATGGCGGCCGCTATTACTGGGTGCAAGTTTTCTCCACAGGCGGCACCGGTGCCCCTAATGGCCTTAGCGGCAGCGCTACGGAGACCAGAACGGTGACGGTGGCCTCCTCTATGGGTGATAGCAGTTACAGTAATGTTAATGACAGTATAGTCCTAACAGTAGGGAGCTATACCCAGGTCAATGCCGGCGTAAACGGCCAGATGGTCAGCGGGGTTTGGTCCAGCGATAAGCCCCATATTGCTTCTGTTGATTCGTCAGGGAAAATTATGGGACAAAGTCAAGGGGTCGCCTTGATTACAGGCCAGGTGGCCGGGCAGACCGTCCGTATCCAGGTTACCGTACAAGCTGGCGGCGGTTCCCCTGCCGCACCGGCCCCTGTTCCTACAGCGCCTCCGGCTCCTGCTCCTACGGCGGCGCCTGTCGTTTTGCCTACCGCAGCCCAGGCTACTTCACCACCGGCCCAGCCGGCTACACCGCAAGTTACTTCACCGCCCGCAGTGGCCGATCAAGCGGCGGACACCGCACCGCCTGCCCCCTCACCCACCCAGCCGACCTATGGCGGGGAGGATACCGGTTCGGAAAGCCAGGATAAGTATCTGGACGAATTAACCAGCATGATTTTGAATGTGGGTGATGAGGAAAATACCAAGGAAGAGTCCGGCAGGAAAAGCAAAGAAAAAACAAGAGCGACAAGCCCCATCCTTAAAAAGACGGAAGAGACCATAAGCAAGCTGAACGCCAGCTATAGTGAAAGAGTTTCCGAGGAAACAAGTAATTTACGCAGCTTCATAAAGGGTGAAAGTTCTGTAACCGGTGGTCTGCGGACAGTACTTTTAATTGGCAGCGTCGGAGGCCTGGCTATTTCAACCATCCTCTTTATTATGAGCCTCCGCTCTAAGCATTAGTAAGCATTAGATCTTCCAATACGCGCAATAGGCGGTACATTTGAAACATCACAAAAGGCAGAAGTCGAAAAACTCTGCCTTTTGCTTTTTTGCTAATATATATATGAGGTTGTGTTCTAAAGGGAAAGCCTTGTTCCGCATTACTTCTAAGCTCTAGCCCTCGGTATCTTTTTGGAATATAGACTGATCATAGCCTAAGGCGATGGCCAGGTCCCGGTCAACCGAGCCATTTAAGTTTTGCTTTAAATTAATGTCAAAGTAGCGGTCCATTTGGTGGGCTAAGAAATTTATTCGTGAGAGTAACTCCTTGCGGGTAATAATACCTTGGAAAACGCCCTCTTTATTGGCGACCGATACAAAGTTGTGGTTCACAAGTTCATGTAAAACATCCTCAAGTACAATGGGAAAGCGAACAATCCCCACTTTTTTACACATTACATCGCGGACGTTCAGTTTTTCTAAGCGGTCCCAAAGGTAGCGGGTATCGGTTTTGATGCCCTGCAAAATCAAGGGCATATTAATCAGCCCGACAATTTGTCTATCTTTATTAAGTACGGGAATTTCACTATGGCCTACGGTAGAAAGAAGCATAAGCGCGTGCAAAACATTATTTTCTTCCCTAACCGTAGCGCAAAGATCAGCAGAGATTATGAGGGAATCATCGCAGAGTAGTAAGAGTTGCTCGATGCGTTCATTAATCATATGCAAATCCTCCTTTTCCTGATTAAGTATAACATAATGCACAAAGAGGATGTATGAAAAATGCGATAATTTACAAAGGAATACAAGGAAAAGCGGAGATTAACACAAATGAAATTATTGTTCACAATTCTTCACTTTTTAAATATTTTTCTGCCACATTGAAAAGGCATACTGTAACTGTAGCAAGAAGAAGCTACCATGTAGAATGAATACTACGAAAACCTCTTCATACGTCTCCTCACAAGAAGCCCGGATCGACCGGGCTTCTTTCGTTTTCAAGGAGACTGCCTCAACTAAGCCTGTCTTATTGTTTGATTTAAGGATTTATTTACTTTATTAACAAGGGAGATTACCTTTCCCTCTTCGTCGGGAAAGATGTGACTGTAGACATCGAGAGTTGTACTAATCTTTTTATGGCCCAGCCGTTTAGAGATAACAGCGATGTTGGCATTCATATTGATTAATAAGGAAGCGTGTGAATGCCGCAAATCATGGACTCGAATGCGCTTTACCCCTGTTTCTTGGTGGGCCTTTTTGATAATCTCCTCGATAAAGACCCTTCTGTAAGGGAAGACGGGAGCTTCAAGAGAAAAACGACAGAGACTCTCTTTGTATACCGTTAAATCATAGATAAGCTCCTTGGGCATAATAATAGAGCGGACAAGGTCTGTCTTTGTAGAGGTTACGATACTTTCTCCTTTGAAGCGCCGCATAGACTTGGAAATATAGAGGGCATACTGACGCCCGGTCTTTTGGATGGTCGGCCAATTCAAGAGAGAAAAGTCTTCTGCCCCCTCCACATCTTTCCAGGTTAATGCACGCAGCTCCCCGTAGCGGATGCCTGTCCAATAAAGCATAGAGAGACCGGCCCGGTCACAAGGGTCTGTAATGCAGGATTTGGCTAGCTTGAATTCATCCAGGGTCCAAATCTGCATATCCCGCTTGCCTTGTTGCCCCTTGGGCCTTCCGGCAAGGGTACAGGGATTCTTAGCCAGGTTATAGAATTTCTCCGCATGCTTAAAGATGGCTGACAGGCAAGAATGCAGGGACAAAAGATAACTGTTGCTGTAGCCCTTTTTGATCAGGCTGTTTTGCCAGTTGCGAATATCGCGGGGCTGTATCTCCGCCAAGGGCATCTTGCCGAAGTAGGGCATAATCTTACGCATTTGACATTGCCGCTTTTCTTTTGTACTTTCCTTAATCCTGGGGGAAACATCCTTCTTATACAGAGTATAGAAACTTCTGAAACTCATATCCGGACTCCCGCTGTAGAGGGTTTTGAATTCCGCTTCAAAATCTAAGGCATCCCGTTTCCGTTTGAAGCCTCGTTTAAATTTGGTTTTACTTTCACCCTTTTCATTCTTGTAATTGAACTTGGCATACCAAGTTCCCGTTTTAGCATCTTTGTATGCTGGCACAAATATCACTCCTTACATATACCCCAAAATGGGAAGATTTACATTTTCTGTAGCAAAAACGTATCGCCCTAAAGACAAATTTGCCTTGCTTCGTCGAAAATGCATTAAATAATATAACCAATATTTAATTTATTTGTGATTATATAAGGTTAGAAGTATGTTTTATTGTGTTTATGGTTTTGGTGATATTTGCCAAAGGAAGGGCTTATAACAAATACCAAAAGGACCCGCTCTAGGCGGGTCCTTTAATATCAGTTTGTTATACCAGACTATTTCTTGAAGAAGAAGCCGAGTACAACTAAGGCTGCACTGCTAAGTAAGAGTGCGAAGTTATTGGCTGCACCGGTTGCAGGAAGAGCAACGGCTGTAGCAGGAAGGTTTGCTGCTTGGTTTTGTACACCGGCGTTTACTCCGGCAAAGGCGGCGTCAATGTCTTCTTTGGTTGCATCAGCGCCTGCTGTGTAGAAGAAGTCTACGGTGTAGCTTTCTAAAATTCTTTCACCAATGGTAAGTTGATTTTCTGTTTTATTGAAGTTATCTGCTATTATAGTTCTATCGTTTTGGAACTTGAATGAGGAGAATTCCTCATACCACTCAGGCTTGACAGTTTCTTCTGTTAAAACATAGCCCTTGGGTACAGATTGCTTGGTTTCCTTTACGAAAACTTCTGTGCCGTCAGCCATTTCGTAGTGGTGTCTTACGGTTACAGGAATGCTGTCTTCTTCAACAACGATGAGGAAGCCCTCAATTGAGCTAAGAACTTCTTCACCTGTTGCGTTGGGGTCTTCGGTGATGACTTCACGCTTTAATTCAACTTGCTTGTCGAAAATGCCT
>JAMNZB010000046.1 GCA_023622515.1 Bacillota bacterium
GAAATAGTTTAGCGAAATAGCTTAGCGAAATAGTATATTAGTGAAAAGAATATAAGAACGAGCCTGAAGAGACGGGCCTTTCCGGAAAAAGGAAAGCCAGCCCCCAAGCAGGCTCGTTTTTATTTGGGCAGAGCCTATTTGTAAAGTTTGTTTTCAATACATACAATGGCTAATTAAGAAATTAATCATAGTGAAGAGCCTATCCCCTCACTTCAGATGCTATAATGAAAGATGAGAGTTGCCGGGGGGGCGGACCGGAAAGTAAGAATAGTTGTAGAAAGGGAGGAGTGGAATATGCACCTAGTAAAGAAAAAGAAGCTGCTAGCCGTAATAAGTTTGCTTCTCGCTTTGGTTTTGCCGCTTATTGCTTGTACAACATATCTTTCCTTCAATGAGCTGAAAAACCCCTTTGCCAGGCCGGAAAATCCGGCTGATAAGAAAATTCCACTTTCGCCGCATGGTACGGATCAACTATCGGCAGAAAACTTAGTCCAAACACTCGTTCTGGCCATAAATGGAAGCTATCCTACAGAGGATATTTACAACAGTCTGCCAAGCCATATAAAGGCTGATGTGACGAACGAGACCTTTCGCCGGTATATCGTTGCCTTACGGCCAAATAGCGGAGAAAAAATAAGTAGTTTTTTAGAATTATCTCAAGAAAACCGGGAAAAATATTTGGACGAGGTTCTTTCCGCCAAGCCCGCCTTGGCTAACTTGGCCTTAAATTCCAAGTATTTTATCCTCTATTGTGATGAGTCAAAAAACACAACAGGCATCGAAGGAATGAATTTTGTTATTCTTGCCATCCAACATGACGAGGAGGGTCAACCCTACTTTGATTGTGAATGGCTGGAAGCCATCAATGCCCTTTATGAATTTAGCTACTTCTATTTTGCCGCCATTCAGGACGAAGCCCTTTTTGACCGCGATTACGGAGCCTTGGCCTATATTTTGGAGCAAGGACCGTCTCCCTTTGCCAAAGGCGATATAGAGAAATATTCCCAAAGAAAAGCAAAAGCTATCGCCGATTATTATGACGTAAGCGTCAGGACCAATCCTCTTGACAGCACGAATGTTTTGCTCCTCCCGGGAGTTGCCCACTTTGTTCAGGAAGTACGCTATTCGGGCCGCTTGAGCGGTGTCAGAGAAGTTTCTTTTTACGAACAAAATGGGGTTTTCCGTGTGGAAGAGAAAATGCCGAATGAGCTCGGAGCCGGGGAGAGCCTCTTTTTGCTCTATGACCAACTTATCCTGAGCGGTGGGGATGGTAGCCGGCAAAGCTTTTCTAATGGAGACGTACACCCCCTTGTCGGTCCTTTACTTTCTCTTGAACAAAATGTTCACGAGCTGACAGGTTCCATAAGCTATATTTTGGAGTACCCCGGTCTCCGTTTGAAAATCAAAGGTTTTGCCAACCTGGAGACAAAAATCTGGCAGGGTGTCATTGAAGAAGTTTGCTTCAGCTCGCCGGTCTTTAGTGTTGGTGAGCAAATTTATGTGGGTATGACAGAGGAAAGTTTCCATAACCTTTACCCCTTTTACATAGATAACGAAAAAGAGTTTTCTACCAGCGGCCTGTTCAGAAACTTCGTTTTGGAATATGAGGCAAAGGACGGTATTCTTACAGAAATTACCTTTAGCAGAAAAAGCGGCTAAAAAAGAAAACCGAATTCAAAAAGCAACTTTCTTGTTTTGGCAAAAGGCAAACCCATAACGGTATAAAAATCCCCCTCGATACTTTTTATCAGGGCGGCCCCCCGGTCTTGAATGCCGTAAGCGCCGGCCTTATCGAGGCAGGCCCCGCTGTTCACGTAGGCCTCAATAGCCGCTTCCTGATAGGGGCAAAGGGGGTTGAAGGAAACCTTGGCCAAATCATGAAAAGTTGTAGAAAAATCTTTGGCAAGAAGAGAAACTCCCGTATAAACCAAGTGGGTTTTTCCCGAAAGTGTCCTCAGCATCCGGCGGGCTTCCTCCTTATCGCCGGGTTTCTCAAGAAGGACATCGTCGAGGACAACAATCGTATCTGCACCCAGCACGACATGACCGGCTTGTTTTTGAAAAATAGCCTCTGCCTTACTTTGGGCCAGGGCTTCCACCATGGCGGCAGGTTGGCTAATTACCTGGACATCCCGTAGAGCGTTATAGCTAATATATTTTTTGCTAATTTCCGCTTCAGCAATCGAGGAAGACTCTACCCGAAAGGCTAGGCCCATCTGCTCTATAATCATTCTGCGGCGGGGGGACCCGCTGGCTAAAATAAACATATTTTCACCTCTCCAGCTTAATTTGCCAGCTTTCATAATAGCACATTGTAGTTTTTAGGATTATCTTTCAATGCCGGGGGATGCTGCTGGCAAGAATGCCGCTGCTGGCAAGAATGCTTTTGCCGATTTCAACTTGCATTCCACATGCTCTTGCCGATCCGGAAAAATCGCTTGACATCATAAATAACAAGTGATAACATGTTTTTTGCCTTAGAAAGCAAATGGGCCCGTGGCTCAACTGGATAGAGCGACTGACTACGGATCAGTAGGTTGTGGATTCGAATTCTGCCGGGCCCGCCAAAGCTTCAAAGCCTGATGAAAAGGTTTTGAAGCTTTTTTCTATTTGGGTGGCTTCAGTCTTGCTTTATTGTTTACAGCTTTTTTTCTTGAGTTTTATTGTAATATGAGTTTTATCGTAATAGATATTTTATATGGCTAAAATGCCGATTTGTGATAAGAATTCTCGCGGTTATAATAGAGTAGTAGAAATAAATGTTCTGATAAGGAGGATTTTATGGAAGTATTAGAATTAATAGCCAAAAGACGGTCCGTTAGGAAGTTTACAGAGGAAAGTATCCCTAAAGAGCTTGTGGAGAAAATTGTTCAAGCCGGCCGTGAAGCCCCTACTGCCATGAACACACAAGAGCTTCGCTTCACTGTTGTTCGGGATAAAAGCTATTTTGAACCCTTGGCCAAAGAGGTGGGTGAGGCGATTAAGCGCAGCCCTTATCATTTTAACCAGGCAACGACCCTCGTCCTTGTTAGTGCCCCCAAAAGCTCCGGCAATGCTTTTGCCAATGCCGGCTGTGCCATGCAAAATATGCACTTAGCCGCGGCAAGCCTTGGTGTTGGTGCCTATTGGGTTAACCAGCTAAAAGATTGCTCCGATGCCCCGGCAGTGAGAAGTATCTTAACTAAACTGGAGATTCCTGAAGATCATGTTGTGACCTCTACCCTTGCCTTAGGTATGCCCCAGGGGGATGTACTGGGCGATAGAGAAGTCCGGTCAGAAGTGGTTTGGATCGAGTAAATCGGGTTGAATATTGAACAGAGAAGCTGAATTTATCAAGCAGGTACGCAGATATCGTAAAGAAATGCTCGCCCCTTACCGCGGTTGGCAGTATGTGCCCATGGGGGAGGGGCGGTCTTTAGCCCTGCCTGTTACGGTAAGTTGTGACTATAAGGGCTGTTTATTTTGTGATTTAAATCAAGACCTGCCCTTTTCGGAGTTTAGCCTCGCAGAAATAGAAAACTTCCTTAAAAAAGAAGCCTATATCCAGGCAAGAACAAGGAGAAAAGCAAGGCGGGTCGTCCTTTTACACGGCAATCCCCTAACTCTTTCCGCCGAAAAACTCCTGGCCATAGCCGATTTAATTCACCGCTATTTGCCTGAAGTTAAGGGAATTGGCGGCTTTGCCCGCGCTTTTGATATTCTCAAGAAAAGTTCCCCGGAGCTTCTTGCCCTTAAAGAGCAAGGCTATGACCACATTACGCTGGGTATAGAGTCCGGGTCGGATAGGGTCTTGGCTTTCCAAAACAAGGGTGTTAGCGTAAGAGACCAGCGACTGGCCCTGCAAAAACTTGAAGAGGCGGGTATAGCCTATTCTCTCTACATCATGCTGGGCCTGGGCGGCAAGGAGATGACCCGGGAGCATGTCGCAGAAACCATAACTTTTCTCAATCAAAGCAGGCCGAAGGAAATAATCTTTGTAAGCCTGGTCCTCTTTAAAAATGCCCCCCTGGTCCAACTCTTGCGCCAGGGCAAGTTTTCCCGGCAAAGACCCTACGAATGTATGCTGGAGCTCCATGAAATCTTGCAGGGATTAAGCCTGGAGAGCATTTTTAATGCAACGCACAAAACCAATATGTTTCCGATAAAAGGCTTATTACCCAAGCAGAAGGAGGAGCTTCTGCAGAAAATGGAAAAAGAGTTGAGCCGCCTGGCTCAAGAAGACGGAGCCGCCCATGAGGGTAGACGCTGGCGGTCTTGGTCGAAGGAGTACTAAGAGGCGAGCAGGCCTTGGCCAAAGAAAACAAGCTAAACAATTAGGCCGAAAGGAAACGGCTCCTATAAGGATTTCCCTTACCCAACAAGAGAAGGTCTTGCCCGGCTTGGAAAAACAAAGGCTATCTCCTTAGCTTGCGCCGGTGACGGGAAAAGCTATAATGGAGGACGGATTATGAAGCAGGGTGATAAGTTCAGTCTCTCGTCAATTCTGCTTCTAGACAAGTAAGGTAAAAAGACCCTGCCATACAAAGCAAGGTAAAAAAGGATGGAAGATGAAAGCTTTAAAAAGATTCATAACAATAGTATTGTTCAGCTTGGCCCTAGTCAGCCTTAGTGCCTGTAGCCAAACCACTTCACTAGGCTCAAAAGGAAAAGATACCGAGGCGGCAAAGGAAACCAGCATAAGTGGGGCCGGAGAAGAAGCCGGGGCTGAAAAAACAGAAGCCGACCAAGAAGAAGCGGCTGATAAAGAGGAAGAAAAGGATCAATCTGACGAGACTGAAACTGAAAAAGCAGAAGAAAAAGAGGAAGAAAAAATGGCAAAAGATTTTACAGTAGCAGAAGGCTATGTGTACAGCGAAGAGAAAACAAACTTTGTAGATATTCTCATGGAGAATGGCAGCCACATGGTGGTTGAACTTTATCCTGATCTAGCACCAATCACAGTGGAGAATTTTCAAGATTTGGTAAGCAAAAATTTCTATGACGGCATTATTTTTCACCGGGTCATCAAGGGCTTTATGATCCAGGGCGGTGATCCTGACGGGGTCGGAACAGGGGGCTCAGGTAAGCATATCAAAGGTGAGTTCGCCAGCAACGGTGTGGAAAACAAGCTGCGTCACGAACGTGGTGTCCTCTCCATGGCAAGAAGCATGATGAAAGACTCGGCCTCCTCGCAATTTTTTATCGTCCACCAGGATGCCCCCCACCTAGACGGTGAATATGCGGCTTTCGGTAAACTGGTTTATGGTTTTGAAACCCTGGATGAGATAGCTAACGCAGCAACAGATGCCCGAGACAAACCTCAACAAGAAGTGAAGATGGAAAAAGTTTTCTTCGTAAAGGCGGAGTAAGGCCCGGGGATAAGAGAGGAAAAGCAGGGCAGATGACAAGAGTCCACCCCTCCGGTTCCAAGACAAGCCCTGGGGAAAGGGGGCAAATATAAATCAAGAACTCCTTAGAGGAAAGGCCTTTGGCTATTAGCCCCTTGCGGCCTTAACCTAAGGAGTTTTTATTTATTTAAGCTTCCAGAGCTTGTTTTAAATCGGCAATAATATCATCCGCATCTTCCAGTCCAACGGAGAGGCGGATTAAACTTTCACTGATGTCGGCCTCAGCCAGGGCCTCCGGACTGTAGGTGCTGTGGGTCATGCTGGCCGGGTGTTGAATGACAGCGTTCGCCATCTTCTTTAGTCCCGTCAACTTCAAAGGAAATGATGGCGCCGAAATTCTCCATCTGTTTTTTAGCAAGGGCATGCTGGGGATGGGAGGCAAGTCCCGGATAGTAAACCTTTCTCACCCTGGGGTGTTTATCCAAAAACTCAGCGACTTTCATGGCGTTTTCGCAGTGGCGGTCCATCCGTAAGTTGAGGCTCTTCATGCCCCTCAGAATAAGCCAGGCTTCAAAGGGGCCCAAGACGGCACCGTTCAAATAACGTAAGCCCTCTGTAGCAATCCGGCCGATGCTCTCCTCATCGCCTACAACAATACCGGCGATAACATCACCATGGCCGTTGAGATACTTGGTTGCAGAATGGAGGACGATATCGGCTCCCAGGTCAATCGGCCTTTGCAGATAGGGGGTCATAAAGGTGTTATCGACCACGACCTTAATTTCCGAATTATACTTATGAGCTTTATCGGCAAGACTGCTGATATCGATTAACTTTAAATTAGGGTTGGCCGGGCTTTCCAGATAAACCATTTTCGTGTTAGGACGAAGGTATTTTTCCAAATTTCCTTCTTGTGAGCAGTCGATGAAATCGACCTCAATACCGAAGCGGGGAAGGCCTTGTTCGAAAAGTTCGAAACTACAGCCGTAAAGTGTCTTGTCGGCGATTAAGTGGTCGCCCTTACTTAAAAAGGTCCAGGTGACGGCGCTGACTGCTCCCATTCCGGAACTAAAGCAGATGCCCTTTTCGGCATTTTCCAGGTCCGCAATGAGCATAGCAAGTTCTCTGGAATTAGGATTATCTATTCTGGTATAGATAAAACCGTCCTCTTCTCCGGCAAAAAGAGCACCGCCATGGGCGGCGTTCCGGAAAGTGAAGGTAGAGCTTTGATAGATAGGGCTGGCCAGCGGGCTGATTAGCTCCTTGTCAACCTTTTCACCGTGTATTTGTCGTGTTGCAAAATTTAATTTTTTGTTCATGTATACCTCCTAGGTAAAAACCACTTCAAACATGGTTCTTGAATCTATAGTAGGGCTAGCCTTAGCCCTTTGTCAAATGAACAAAAGTTTACGAACAGGAGTTTCTGTAGACGATAAGGAAATTATTGGCCTGATAATAGACCTATTTCTACGAAAAGAAAAAGACGGCCTGGCTTGGGCCTAAAGTCTTCAATTTTTTTTAAACAAATGTAACCCGACATTAGTTATGTTGATTATGTGAATAATTCCATCTGGCGATGGAAGAGAGGGGAGGCCTTCTCTTCTTTTGTCGATGGAAGAGAGAGACCTGCTCTTCTTTTCCCCTACTGCAAAGTTGGCGTAACGAATTTGTAGGTTTTAGAAAAAGATGAAAGAATAGGGAAAGAGCCCAACTTGTACAAAGTACAAGAGCCAAATCTACCAAAAAAGGAGGCCCTTTCCCATG
>JAMNZB010000005.1 GCA_023622515.1 Bacillota bacterium
ATGGTCCCCTCAAGCAGGGGGCTGTTCTGTACGATGAAGCCGAACTTTTGCCGCCAGAGGGTCAGGTCAAAGTCCCCGGCCACCCGGCCATCATAGCTTATGCGGCCTTCTGCCGGTTCATAGAAGCGTTCCAGGAGCTTGAGGATGGTCGTTTTTCCACTACCGGAAGGGCCGACAATAGCGGTCCTTTTGCCTTGGTAGAAGTCCAAGTCCAACTCGTTGAGAATTTTCCGGCCACCCTCTTCGTAGTAGAAGCTGACCCCTTCAAAAGAAATTTTATCTTGCAAGGCAGCCGGTTCCTGCCCCCCGCCCCGGTCTTCTCGCGGCAGGTCACCGAGGCCGGCAACCACCTCCAGAGAACCTTGGAGCTTTCTTACCGCCATCAACTCAAAGAGGGTTGATTGGATTGCCGAAGGCAGCTCAATGGCGATGATATAGAACTGGATAATCGTTGCCGTATCCATTTCCCCCTTATGCAGCATAACGGCCCCGCCAATGAGGATAAAGCCCATGAGCAGGATATTGCTGACTTCCGAAACCACCCGGATGAGGGCCTGGTAGCGGACACCCTTCATGTCGACTTCAAACTTATAGGTCGTGGCATCGGTCCCGTAGAGATACTCCCTGTCCTCCTGAACCATAGCCTTAATGTACTTAATATGGCGCAGGCGCTCAGACAGGTAGGCCGTCATCTTGGCCATGGCATCCTGGGTCTCGTAGCCCAGACTATAGCCCCGTTCCCTTAAAATAGTGTAGGATACCACGCTGAGGACCATGACCGGCAGGGTAATGAGGGCCAGAGTAACATTAGCCCGGAAGAGGACCACGACCAGGGCGACCATACCATAAAGGGAGGCGATGAAACTCAAGACCTGACTGACAATTTCTGAAGCCAGGCCGGCATCGTCCGTTACCCGGGAAATCAGGCCGGAGGGCTGCATAGCCTCATAGGTCCTCTGGGGAAGCTGGAGGAAGTTGCGCCAGGTAAACTTCTGCATCCGCCGGTTAAAGGTAGTATTTACCCACAAACCATAGGCACTCACGACCTGGCTGAAGATAATGACAAGACTAAAGAGGATAAAGCGGATAACCAGATTGGTATCAAAGATTTCTCCGGCCGCTATCCGGCCTTCTACCTCAGGCAAGAGGGCCACAACGGTCCCCACTCCAAGGAGTAAGATAAAGGACAAGAGATAGTGAACCCAGGGTATCTTGGCCTTGATAAGCAGGCGGAAAAATTGCCGCCAGCTAATCTTCTTCTTGCTTTTTGCTTCTTGACCTTTATCGGTCTTCTTTTTTTCTTCTACTTTTCTCATATTAAACTCCTTGCAGGACTAGCTCGCGGAAATCGGCTGAGCTTTGCTTGAGTTCTTCATAGCTTCCCCGAGCAAGCAGCCGACCCTCTTTTAAGAAGAAGATTGTATCGGCTTTTTGGGCCAGGCTTAAATTGTGGGTGACCATAACCAGGGTCTTGTCTTCCGCTAATTCTCCAATGGCCGCCAGGACTTCTTGCTCCGAAAGGGCGTCCAGGCTGGCCGTGGCCTCATCAAGGAGGATGAGGTCGCTATCTTTCAGCATGGCTCTGGCAATGGCAATCCGCTGGCGTTCACCGCCGGACAAGTTTTCACCATTTTCTTGAATTGCTGTGTCAAGGCCCTCTTTTAGCCCGCGGTAATAGTTGCCCAGGGCTGCTTTTTCCAGAACTTGGACCAGGTCAGCATCGCTAAGCTCTCTGTCCGCCCCATAGAGGAGATTATCCCGGAGAGAAGCGGCAAAAATAGGGACTTCTTGGGGTACATAGGCAATCCTCCGCCGGTAATCGCGAATGGCATAGTCTCCAAGAGGCTTATCACCTAGGCGGATCTCTCCTTCACAGGGGAGTAAAAAGCCTTCCAGGCTGTTTAAGAGGGTGGTCTTGCCGGCTCCCGACGGGCCAACCAGGCTGATTTTGTCCCCGGGCTTAATGACCAAGGACAGGTCTTCCAAGATGGTCTTGCCTTCAATAGAAACACGAACCTGATCAAAGACAATATCTTCCTTAATCGCCTCCAGGGCTTCCCCCTCCAGGGATTCTTCCTCCTGGTCCATGATATAGGCAACCCGGGCAGCCGCCCCTTGGATTCCCTTTAAGACGCTCCACTGGTTGACGATGGAGTTCATGGTATAGAAGAGCATGACCACCAGCATGAAGTAGGCAATCCAGCTGCCAATGTCCAGCTGGCCGGCTTGAACCAGGTAGGCCCCATAGAGGACGGCAAAAACCCGGTTGCCGACCAGGAGAACCTGGTCGAGTAAAATAAAGGCTAGGCCGATATAACCAATCTTTAACTTGGTATCGTTGAGTTCGTCAATCAGTTCCTCCCCTCGCTTGGTCTCCTTCTTCTCCTGAGTAAAGATTTTTATGATGGGAATATTCACCAAAAGGTCAGACAGGAAAGCGGTTAAACGAGAAATTCTGAGCTGCAGTCTATAGTTGTAGCGGTAGTCGATCCTACCTTGTATCAGCTTCTCCAAAATAAAGAGAGGAACAATGACCAATTGCATCAGGGCCAGGTGGGGATGGTAGCTATAGACCAGCATAATATTTAAGACCAGGCGGTAGACATCCCCGCTCAGGGTGGCCATAGCTGTCACCAGGAAGTTACCGATATCCTGGGTGTCGACGCTTGTCCGGGAAATTAATTCCTTGGGGTTAAGGCGGTCAAATACGCTGGCCGGCAGGCGGAAGATCTTTTTCAGGACCGAGTCCCGGAAGAGTTTGGCCACCAGATTTCTGACATAACCGTCAAGAAGGTCGTAGAAAATACTAAAACCGGCTGTAGCGATTAAAATCAGGATACCGACAACAACTGTTTTTGCGGCAAAATCACCATCAAAGAAACGGCGCTGGTAGTCGGGAAAAACAATGCTTAAGCGGGCGGAAACTAGGGACATGATCACGGTAAGAAAGAGCCAGTTCCAAGGAATATGAACCCGCCGGAACATACCAAGGAAAAGCCTCCAAAGACCCTTGTCTTGGATCGCTTCTAATTGGACTGACTCAGCTCTATGCTTCTCCATCTAAACCTCCTCTAACTAGGTCTTGCCGGGAAAATCAGTTTGATTTTCCTCGCTTTGCTCTAGTTGCTCCATAACCATTGAGGCTATGGCTAATTTTTTAAGTGCCCTTCCAACAGGTTAATCAGATAGGCCTCCCCATTACTGACCTGCATATCCTCGCAGAATCTTTCATAAGTGAATCGGGCCTTAAACTCCTCGGAATCGACATCAATGCCAAGTTCGCGGGCCTCCGCCAGCTGGGCTTCCATCTCTTCCCGGCCGGGAACAGGGCTTGCTTTACCTAATTCGAAAAGGACCAGGCGATAGTGATAGACTTCTTCAAGGTGGTCGCGGTAAATCTTCTCCAGCTCCGCCTCATCTTCACTTTGAGCACCTGTGACACCCTGAATATAACTAACAAAATCTTCACCCATCTCTTCCGGAAGATTTCTGGCATCCTCTATCCAGAAATCCTGGAATTTGGCCAGCTCCTCTTGGTCAATCATAAAGCTACTTTCTTTCGTCAAAAGGTCCCTGGCCTGTCCGAGCAGCTGGTCGGCAACATGGTTTTCCCGGTCAATGGCCCGGAAGACCTCATATTCTTGCCGGCGGAAGTCCTCCATGGTCGCACTATCGCTATAGCCACTTTCCCGCACCATCTCAATCGTGACCGGGGGGACATCCATATAGGTGGCCTCTTTTATAGCCAGCTCAACCATCAACTTGCCATCAGCCGTTTGACAGGAGAAGCTGTCCCCTACTTTTTTCTTGAGGATTTCCGTCTCGATATTCTTGTCGTAGAAATGCTTGCCAAGAACCAGACTGACTTTTTCCTTATTGAACTTTTTGTTGCTTGCATCATCGGCTTTAATGCTGATAACCACAACATCGCCCTCAAGCAAGGCCTCTTCCTGCCCCCTTTCTTTTTTCACCGAGAACATTTTTTGGATCTCCTTCAGGTCCTCTTGGTAGAGGGCCTCATGGTCACGGTAGCTTACCTGGAGCAGGTCGTCCGCAAAGCGGAGTTCTTCCAAATTGTAGAGTTTGGTCACTTTAGATTTCATCATCATCTTCCCTTTCAAAATAAAATAAATCTTCAAATTTCTTTTCTAAGACAATACATATGGCCAGGGCCAGGCGGGAACTGGGGCAAAATTGACCGGTCTCGATGGAACTGATGGTGTTTCGCGAGACACCAACCAGGCGCGCTAACTCCGCCTGCGACATGCCATATTCCCCTCGGGCTTCTTTCACTCGATTTTTAAAAACCATAGTTCCTCTTTTCTAAGAGCCTAAGTGAATCAGGAAGGCAACCAGGAAGCCCAGACCTAAAAGGGCGTTAGCCACAAAGGCTAGCAGGTAATACTTGTAACCGGTAAATTTATAAAGAGGATAATTGCGCAATGCCCCGTAGGCAGTTGCTGCAAGAATCAACTCATAGGCGATATCCTGCCTTAAGAAACTGATAATAACCAGTAATAAGGCTAGGCGGGGGACGTACTTGTTCGCTAGGAGAAAACCCTCTTTTTCCGCCTCAACATAACCTTCATCAAACTGTCCCTTATTCTTACTCTTCAAAAACTCTTCCCGGTTCATAGTCCCCCTCCCTCACGGCTCTTATGCCATGTATGCGATATGTATTCATTTTTTGCCAAGCAAACTTGTCAGAAATTATAGTTATGCCAAGTTTACTTGTCAATATATGGTGAGGAATAATTTACCAGGTGTATTGGCTCTGAATAAGAGAATAGGCTTGACAGGGAGTTTTTCAGCTTCTACGGAAGAGCCAGCCATAATAAAAGCTGCCTTTTGGGGCAGCTTTTGTAGTTTATGATTAGAGATTAGATAGAATTAAACAGCGGAGGCCTCGGCGATAGACTTTACAGAATCCAGCATCATGCCATCAAATTCTTCGGCCGTTTGCTTGACATGTAAGCCCTCGGTAAAGGCACGGGAGAAGCTGGCAATCACGCCTTCGTTCTGGCGCAAGAGGCGGTTGGATTCTTCACGGGAATAGCCGCCGGAGAGGGCAACCACACGGACAACATGCTCATTTTCCATCAGTTCTTTATAGAGGTTAGCCTTTGTGGGCAGGGTCAATTTGAACATGATGGGCTTATCGACTTTTTCCAGGGCCTTTTTGAATTCTGCAAGCAAGATTTCTTCCGCTTCCGCCTTGTCCGGAATATGAATATCGACTTCCGGCTCGATGATGGGCACCAGGCCATAGGAGCAAACCTTTTTTGCTACAGCAAACTGTTGTTCAACAATTTTGGCAATAGCCTCTGGGTTGGCCTTCAAGATAACCGACCGCATTTTGGTGCCAAAAATATTATGCTCAAGGGCTTTCTCCAAGAGGGCATCCAGCTCGGGCATGTCTTTCATCAGACGAACGCCATCGGCTTCTTCTTCCATGCCCTTGTCTATTTTTAAGAAGGGGACGACTCGCTTTTCTTCCCAGAGATAGTCGGCTGTTTTCTTGCCTTCAATCGTAGATGATCCGGGTCCTCATGTCATGAACTTGGTCAAACATTTCCTCTTCGTTCTTGTAGCTGTCTTTTTCTACACCGTAATTGGCCAGGGCCTTTGGTGTGCTGCCGCCGGATTGGTCGAGGGCGGCGATAAAGCCTTTCCCTTCACGCATTTGTTTTAATTGCTCTTGATTCATTCTATTAACCTCCTGCAGTTTATTATTTCCACCTTTCATTATACGAAATTTACCCCTAACTTAACAAGGCGGCTCATTTTGCTTCCGCATACCGCCAATCAAGCTTGCTCCCCCTGGTTATCCGGAAACTGTTGGCGATGCATAGCAAAGTGACACCGACATCGGCAAAGATGGCCGCCCACATGCCCCCTATGCCAAAGAAACTCAAGATAACGACAAGGATTTTTAAGCCCAGGGCCAGGACAATATTTTGCAGGGCGATACGGTTGGTCTTCCGGCTAATCTCCAGGGCCTCCGGGATAGCCTCCAGCTCATCCCGCATGAGGACCATATCGGCCGCTTCAACGGCGGCGTCACTGCCAATGGTCCCCATGGCAATGCCCACATCGGCAATGCTTAAGGCCGGGGCATCATTGATGCCGTCACCAACGAAGGCCACACTGGCCCCCTTGCTTTTTTCCCGGATATCCTTTTCTATGCGGGCTAATTTATCCTGGGGCAAAAGCTCCCCTCCGTAGGTATTTATACCCAGCTCAGCCGCCTGTTTCTCGACAACCGACTCTCGGTCTCCGGAATACATGGCCAGTTTTTTCACCCCCAGGCCTTTGAGTTTCTGCAAAACACCGGGAGCCTCTTTTTTAATGTCATCCTGAAAGAGGAAGCTGGCAAGAATTCCCCCCGGCTCGTCCGCCGGGCATTCGGCAAAATAGACGGCACTAAGGCTTTCATCTGTTGCCGGTACAGGAAGGCTCAAATCTTCCATCAGGCGGCTATTGCCCAAATAGTAGTTGTGCCCTTCACTCCTACCCTTGACCCCGCGCCCCGGCAGTTCTTCTAAATCTTGAACTTCGGGGAGGATTACTTTTTCACCCTCTTGCTCTTTTCTTTCCGCTTCCCGGCGCAGGGAGTCGGCAATCAGGTGGGTAGACCCTTTTTCCAAGGCCAAGGCCAGGGCAAAGATTGCCTCTTGACTGTAGTCTTCACTATAGGTCTCGATTCGGGCAAGCTCGAGCTGGCCCGTACTCAAAGTTCCCGTCTTATCAAAAATGACGGTTTCGGTATGGGCGAAAATTTCTAAAATATCGCCACCTTTGATAATAATCCCCCTGGTTGAGGCCAGGCCCAGTCCTGAAAAATAACTGAGGGGAACAGAGAGGACCAGGGCACAGGGGCAGGAGATGACCAGAAGGTTTAAGGCCCGCTCAAACCATTTTAAGAAGAGATCGCCGCTTATCAGCGGGGGAAGGAGGGCTAAAAGGACGGCCAGGACAACCACAATAGGAGTATAGTAGCGGGCAAAACGGCTAATCAGGCGTTCTGTCTTTCCCTTACGCAAGGCCGCATCATCACTGAGTTCAATAATCCTGGTCAGGGTTGAATCTTCTACGGTCGCTTCAACTCGTGCCCGCAAGACACTATTAAGATTCAGGCTGCCGGAAATGACTTTATCCCCCTCCTGTACAGGAAGGGGCAAACTTTCCCCACTCAAGGCGGAAGTATCGACCTCTCCTCGACCCTCAATGACTTCGCCATCTAAGGGAATCCGGCTGCCGGCCGGAATGAGAATAATCTCCCCCGGCTCCACTTCAGCGGGATCGACTTCCTCCAGCT
>JAMNZB010000020.1 GCA_023622515.1 Bacillota bacterium
AGGTAGGAACGGCTTCCTACCACTACTTTGAAAGCATTAAACATGGTGGCTACTTGTTCTAGACACAACAAAGGCGCTTTCCCTTTTCAAACCTACAACAACTTTACGCTGCCCTACTGCAAACTTCCCCTCATCAAGCAAGGACCAGCTGTGATAAAATAATTAGTATGAAATTAGCTCAAAAAGCAAGATGAAATGACTTGAGAATTATGCTTAATATCTATTGAAAGAGAGGAATAAGCTTATGGTCAGGAATAGCTTAGTTATTGTCCTATTTACAGTCTTATTGGCCGGTGCTGTCGGTATTAATTCTTTCGGCCCGCAAAATTATGCCTCAAACGGCAAAGATCTTTCCGGCGAACTTGTGGTTACGGCAGAAAGTGAGGAAGAAGCAGAGCTTACAGGCCCGGAAATAGCCGAAGAAACGGCTGTTGACACAGGGGCAACCTTCCCGGAGCCGGATGAGTTAAGCGAGGAGGAGGCCGGGGAAACGCTTGCAGACCTGCCGCCGGCAGCTGCAGAAATACTGGTCAGTGAAGTCTATCGTAAGATAGCCATGGATGTCGGTATTGATCCGGAAGACGACAGTATTATGGCTATCATTGCCTTTCTTGGTTCTGCCTATGATGCGGAATCCCTTACCCAGATGGCCAGGGTTTTTAATCTTTGGAACGAGGCCTACTTGTCAGAAGCCGAGGTGAAGCCCTTATTTAACACGCGATTCGACGAGCAAAGCGGCAAGGTATATCTTGACGGATCTGAGGTGTATTTGCTCATTCCCCGTTATGAGATGACGACGGCAACCCTGGTTCCCTTAGAGTTTTCAGCAGACTTTAATTTAGTCGAAGCGGCCGATGCCGATATGAGGACAAAGCAGAATACCGGTATTGTTATTATTGAGCAAAATGTCAGCGATCTCTTTCCCAATGCAAAAATCATCCTCCAATTCGGCAAGGATTATGTGGAGTTTAGCCCCTACATTAGCCTAAAAGATGGAAGCCTGGTCTTGCCGGAAGAAGTCAAGGATGTCAGCCGGCTTTTCTCCTGGCAGGCTATTCGCCGGTTAGAGGCTACTCCTTATCACGAGGGCCTATATCAGCTCATGTATGATTTGATTCATTTCCCTGATATTGAGTAGAATAGGACTTGTGTATAAATTTATATAAATTTTGAGGAGTATTATTTGTGAAAAGATATGCCTTTACCCCGCCGGATTTTTCCCGGGCAGTCTATCAGGTTGCCCCGAATGTTAGGACAGAGACTGTACAAAAGGATGGTATTGCCCCAAGCGGTTTTTATTTAACCTCCCACATGCCGACCTATTATAAGGTTGACGGTGAGTGGGTTTTGCCTGCCCGCAGTTCGCTTAATTGTGTTGCCGTTTTAAAAGACGGGGTCATTAAGATTAGCGAGCTCCGTGACCTCAAGAAGGGCGATGAAGTCGTTATGGGAAAAGCCCGTGATGCCTCTCTGGGGGTTCTGGAATATGGAGAGGGCTTTGCCAAGGGGGTCATTAACCCTCCGGGCATTTCCGTCGAAACATCAAATACCCCTGTTTATGAAGAACTCTTTGAGCTCATGAAATGGGAAAAAGAAAATGACGGCTATATTGTATGGGTCCTAGGGCCTGCCGTAGTTTTTGACCATGATACCCGCCTCGGCCTATCCCGCCTTGCAGAATGTGGCTATGTCCACTCGCTTTTAGGCGGTAACGCCATGGCCACCCATGACCTGGAAGGCGGCTATTTGAACACGGCCTTGGGGCAAGACATCTATACGCAAGTCTCTGTCCCTATGGGCCACTACAACCACCTGGACCTCTTAAATGAAGTCCGCCGCGCCGGTTCGATTGATGAGTTTATTGCTGCCGGTAATGTCAAAGACGGCTTTGTGAAAACCTTGAAAATGCTTGACGTGCCCATTGTTTTAGCCGGCTCTGTCCGGGATGACGGCCCCCTGCCGGAAGTAACTTCCAATTGCTATGAATCCTTGACTAGTGCCAAGGCGGAAACCGACAAGGCCACCCTGATTATTTGCATGGCTACCATGCTCCACTCCATTTCCACCGCCGAACTGGCTTCCAGCTACCGGCTGGACGCAGAAGGTAAGCTCGTTCCGGTCTTCCTTTATACCGTTGATGTCACGGAAAATGCGGTGAATAAAGTGGCGGCAGCCCGAGACGGACTGGCCGTTCGTACTTTGGTCACTAATGTGCAGGATTTTGTGGTTAATGCGGAAAGGGCCTTGGTGCCGGAAAGTGCCCGGGCCAGGGCAAGCGAACCCGTTGCTGAAAGACAGTATCTGGAAATAAGGCAAGAAAAGATGCGGGAAGCAGACTTGTCTGCGGACCTTTAGAGGAGAGATTATGATGTTTGAATTACCAAAATATACTGCCCCGGACTTTAGCCAAGAATTTTTTCTGGCTGCCCCCGATGTACGCCTGGAAGAAGTCAAGCAAGACGGAATTTCTCCTGCCAACTACCATGCCCTGACCGTTTATCCTGAATATTTTAAAGTCAACGGCAAATGGCTTCTGGCCTGTGAAAGCCGGATGGACACCGTAGCCGTCATTGATGATACACCCGGCCGGGAGACCGTCCGGATTGTCGAATTTCGCAATTTGAAGAAGGGGGACAAGGTCGTTATCGGCCGTAGTGAGGATGGCAGCGAGGGCATTTATGTCTATACCCAAGGCTTTGTCCAAGAGGAAGAAAATACCGACACCTTTGCCTTCCGCAGCGGCCGCTCCAGGGAAACCGCCTTCTCCATGGACTATGATAGGCTCTATGAAATCCTGCGCCACGAAAAAGAAACGAATGGCTATATAACCTGGGTCCTGGGTACGGCGGTAAGCCTTGATGAGCGTAGCCGGACAGCGCTGACCGACTTAATCAACAAGGGCTTTGTTGACTGCATTATCTGTGGCACCTCGCTGGTTGCCTTTGATTTGGAAATTGCTACCTACGGCAGTGTCTGGGGGCAAAAAGATTTTGTTCGAGAACAGAACACCTATGATAATTATTTTGAAACCATTAACCAGGTTCGCAACTATGGCAGCATCGAGGCCTTTGTACGGTCGGGTCTGGTCAAAGACGGTTTTGTCAAAGCCTGTGTGGAGCAGGATGTCAACTTGGTTATTGCCGGAACCATCCGTGACCGCTGCATGCTGCCCGGCACTTATATCGATGTCTATGAGGCCCAGGATGCCATGCGGGCCAACATCAAAAAAACGACGACCGTTATCATGGTCTCAGCCATTTTGTTCACCGTTGCAACCGGCAATATGACCCCCTCCTACAATGAGTTTGACGGTCTTGTCCGGCCCATCTATATGTACACGGTTGATATCCAAGAGTTTGCGGTGAATAAGTTGTCTGACCGGGGAACCCTCACGGCAACCTCTGTTGTGACCAATGCCCAGGACTTTATGGCGGCTATCGGGCGGGCCTTTAGCTAGCCCCGCCAAGCCCGGTTGCTAAAAATAACTAAGTGGGCGTTTGCAAAGGCTATTGACCAAAGCGATTGCCGGAAACCGGGTAACTGCCCTCAGCTGGGGGATTAGTATAAGGAAGGTTCATGCAAGAAAAATATTCTGCCAGAGCCTCCCTCGTGATAAGGGAGGCTAAAAATTTAGCTATTTTACATAACAATCCGGAAGTGACGGAAATCCACGTCCACCAGGCCTTGCTCTCACAAAAAAAGTCAGCGGTCAGCAAGCTTTTTGACCATTTCTCAATAGATCTTGAAGAGCAACGAAAAGCGGTCAGTAATGCCCTCTGGCATTTGCCCAACAAGCCGGGTGTGCAAAATTTGTATTATAGCCGCCTCTATCAAAAGATGCTGCTTTTTGCAGAGGAAATGGCCAGGCGGGACCAAGCCTTCTCTATCAGTTTGGACCATCTCTTTCTGGCCCTCTTCCGCTTGGAGCGGTCTACCAGCGCCTATCTTTTGAAAAACTCGGGCTTGCAGTATGAAAAAGTGGAGGCCTTTCTAAGGGAAGAGCGAGCCCATAACCTTATTGATGAAAAATATCCGCAGGGGGTTACGGCTGTCTTGAAACAATATGGCCGCGATTTAAATGCCGAGGTTGACCGGGGCAAAGTGGACGAGGTTATCGGTATGGATGAGGAGATTGAGCGGGTCATAGAAGTCCTCTGCCGGCGGATGAAGAACAATCCGGTCATTGTGGGTGAGCCCGGTGTCGGTAAAACGGCTGTTGTAGAGGGTTTAGCCCGGCGAATTGTTGCAGGGGAAGTCCCGGAAGTCATGCAAGACAAAAAGATTTTCGCCCTGGATACAGGGAGCCTGATTGCCGGGGCAAGTTTACGGGGCGAGTTTGAAGAACGCCTGCAAGAAGTTATGCAAATCATCGTCCGTTCCAAAGGGCGGATTATTCTCTTTATTGATGAAATTCATACGGTTGTCGGTGGCGGCAATGCTTCCGGCGGGCATGATATAGCCAATTTCTTGAAACCCATGCTCTCCCGCGGGGAGATTTCCGCCATCGGGGCAACCACACTGGAAGAATATGCAAAATATATTGAACGGGATAAGGCTTTGGAAAGACGTTTCCAAAAGGTTATGGTGCGCGAGCCCGGCATTGAGGAGACCGTCCGCATATTAGAGGGGATTAAATCCCGCTATGAGGCCTTCCATAATTTGACCATCAGTCCGGAGGCAATCAGTGCCTGTGCCAAACTGGCTAAACGCTATATTATTGACCGGTATATGCCTGATAAGGCTATTGACGTCATGGATGAGGCCTGCTCCCGCTTGCGCACAAGAGAGGGGGCCGGGGGAATCTTAAAGGCCGACCATATCCGGGAAGTAATCTATCGGATGACGGGAATTCCTGTGAAACGCCTGGAGAGAAGCGAACGGGAGCGAATCAAGAACCTTGATGCTTCTTTAAAAGAAAAAGTCATTGGCCAAGATGAGGCCGTCGAGCAAATTTGCCGTGCTATTTTGCGGGCCAATGCCGGCATTAAAGGGGCGGAGCGGCCCGTTGGTTCCTTCCTCCTGTTTGGTCCGACCGGTGTGGGAAAAACCCATCTGGCAAAAAAGCTGGCCGAAGAATTGTACGATTCGGAAGACCACCTGATTCGCCTCGATATGAGCGAATATATGGAGAAACATAGTGTTTCCCGTTTTATCGGCGCCCCTCCCGGCTACGTTGGCTATGAGGAGGGGGGACAGCTTACCGAAGCGATTCGCCAAAATCCCTACAGCATTTTGCTTCTTGATGAAATCGAAAAGGCTCACACAGAGATTTTTCACCTCCTCCTGCAAATTATGGATGAAGGTCGTCTGACCGATAATAAAGGCCGCCTTATTGACTTTACCAACACCATCATCATTATGACTTCGAATATTGGCCAGGATACGGCTTCCCCTGCCGGCATTCATAATACTGAAGTTGCCTATAGCGGGAACAAGGCTGCCAATATAGCCTGCCGGACCCTTCTGCGAGAAAGTTTCAAGCCTGAATTCTTGAATCGCCTGGACGATATCCTCTATTTTCCGCCTCTTACGGCAGCCGATGTAAAGAAAATTATCTTATTGACCATAGCGAATCTTGAAGAAAGCCTTGCTGACTTAGGGCTTAGTATCCGGCTTAGTGAAGCGGTTATAGAAAATATTCTTGCCGATAGTGACTTTGCAAGCTATGGGGCAAGGGCGGTAGAGCGCCTAATCCGTGACCGCATCGAGACCTTGCTGGCCAAAGCTATTTTGGATGATGAGATTAAGCAAGCTGATAGACTTTTGATTGATTGCCCGGCGGAAGAGAAGGGAGCCTCTTATTTCCTGCGCCGCTTGGCCTAAGCAAAAAACCGCCCCCTAAAAGCAAGCAGAATTGAAAGCTTTCAGCGTGAAAAAGAGGGGCGAATCCCTCTTGCCCTATAAAGAGAATAGCTTTGATGATTAAAAAGTAAAAGAAAGCCGGTGAAAGGTGTAATTTTGAAAGCTGCCTTGCAATATGATACAATTGCTAAGTTAATTAAGATAGGCGCATTAAAAGGAGATTCCTCAAATTAAGCTGCCTATCCGACAATAAAAAATCATGGTGTTAATTTAGGAGGTAGATATGGCTTCAAAAATCGAGAAGCTTGAGCATAACGAAGAACGTTTAACCATAGAAGTGGACGCGGCAACCTTTAAGAAAGCAATGCAAGAGGTTTATCAGAAGCAAAGAAACCGCTTTTCCCTGCCGGGTTTCCGCAAGGGCAAGGCCCCCTTTGCTATGGTGGTGAACTACTATGGAGAAGGTGTTTTCTATGAAGATGCCATCGATATCGTCCTGGATCCCGCTTATCAAGCTGCTTTGGAAGAGCATGAAGCAAAACCTTTCTCCACTCCTGATGTCGATATTACGGAAATCAGTATGGACAAGGGGGTCACTTTCACAGCAGAATATGCCTTAAAGCCGCTGGTAAAGCTGGGAGACTATATTGGTGTCGAGGCTTACCGCCCGGAGGTTACGCTTGAGGATGACGAAATCATGCAGCGTATCGATCAAAAACGTTTTGAGTTATCTCGCCTGGTACCGGTTGAAGGGCGGTCTATAGAAGAGGACGACCACGTTTTACTTGACTATGAGGGTAGTCTTGACGGGGTGCCTTTTGCCGGAGGTAAAGCGGAAAATTACACCTTGGAGATTGGCTCAGGCTCTTTCATTCCCGGTTTTGAAGAACAGCTTATCGGCCACCAAGCCGGTGAAGAATTTGATATTACCGTCACCTTCCCCGAGGAATACCACAGCGAAGACCTGCAAGGAAAAGAGGCTGTCTTCCATATCAAGGTCCATGAAATCAAAGCCCGGGAAATCCCTGAGCTGGATGATGAGTTCATTAAAGATATTTCTGAAGATTGTGATACCGTGGACGAGTATAAAAAACAACTTCGTGAGGAAATGGAAGCAGAGCGGAACAAGGCCGCTGACCGTGAGTTTGACGAAAACATCCTAAATATCCTTATTCAAAATTCCGAGTTTGAAATTTCTGAAAAAATTGTCCGCGATGAAATGCGCCGCCAATTTGACCAGCATCGTCAAATGATGATGTATAACGGCTTCCCCATGGAAAGATACTTGCAAGCGGTCGGTATGACGGAACAGCAATATATGTTACAACTCCGTGAGCCGGCTTTAGATAGTATTAAGAAGAGCTTTGCCCTTGAAGCCGTAGCAGAAAAAGAGCAATTGGAAGTAAGCGAGGAAGATATCCAAAAGGAACTTCAACGTATGGCTGATATGTATAAGATGGAAATAGAAAAACTGGAAGAGCAATTTTCCGCTGATCGAAAAGAAGATCTGAAAGACCAGCTTAAAATAGGCAAGGCGGCTGACTTCCTAAGAGAAAAGGCCAAGGCAACAGATGTGCTGCCTGAAGAGGAAGAAGCAGAAGAGGAAGCGGAAACAGAAGCGGTAACGGAAGCGGAAGCGGAAGATAGCGCAGAAAAAGACTAGGCTGAGAAGAAACTCAGCTTGGTAAAAACAGGCAAGAGAAGCCCTATTGGCTGTAAAGCAAAGCTAAGTAAGCGGCAAAAAGGGCGTAAAATAATGGAGATAGAATGAAATCTAAGGCGAATACTTTTTTGCCTTAGATTTTCCAACCTATCAGCTTTGGCCGGAAGAGGCCAAGCTTAACCGGAGGAGAGGGGAAGAGCAGACAAAGCGGAAAGGAAAGTTATGAAGCACGACTTTTATAAGCAATTTATCCCACAAAATAATTTAGTTCCCATGGTGGTTGAACAAACTAACCGAGGCGAGCGTTCCTACGACATTTTTTCCCGACTTCTTAAAGAAAGAATCATCATTTTGAGCGGGGAAGTAAACAGCGTAACGGCCAGCCTTGTCATGGCCCAGCTTTTGTTTTTAGAAGCGGAAGATCCCGAGAAAGATATCCAGTTTTACATTAACAGCCCCGGTGGCGAAGTGACCTCCGGCTTTATGATTTACGATACCATGCAATATATTAAGCCGGATGTTCAAACCATCTGTATGGGTATGGCAGCCAGCATGGGGGCCTTCCTTTTAGCGGCCGGCACTAAGGGCAAGCGCTATGCCCTCCCCAATGCGGAGATTATGATTCACCAACCCCTGGGCGGTGTTCAAGGACAAGCTTCCGATATCGAGATTGATGCCAAACGTATTATCAGGATGAAAGAAAAACTAAACCGTATATTAGCCGAGCATTGTGGCAAAAGCTTGGAAGAAGTAGAGCGCGATACCGATCGAAACTATTGGCTGGATGCTAAAGAAGCCCTGGCTTATGGCATTATCGATGAAATTATGGAGAAACGAGGCAAATAGATGCAAGATAATCACAGCATGAAAGGTGGCAGACCCCCTTTGGCTTGTTCTTTTTGCGGTAAAAAAGAGGGGCAGGTAGAACGTCTTATTGCCGGCCCCGGTGTTTTTATTTGCAATGAGTGCGTAGAACTTTCCTATGAGATTCTTTCCAGTGACTTGGCCTTTCACTCAGAAAGAACCATCGATGAATCTCCGGAAGTAGCCTTAATTCCCCCCAAGGAAATTTGTGCTGCCCTTGATGACTATGTTATCGGACAGGAAGAGGCAAAAAAGGTGCTCTCTGTGGCCGTGTATAACCACTATAAGCGCATCCTCACGCAAGATATACAAGAAGAGGGGGAACTGGAAATTCAAAAGAGCAACATCCTCCTTCTCGGCCCTTCGGGTAGCGGGAAAACCCTGCTTGCCCAAACCTTGGCCAAAATCCTTGATGTCCCCTTTGCCATAGCCGATGCCACCGCCCTGACCGAGGCCGGTTATGTTGGCGAGGATGTGGAAAACATCTTGTTGCGTTTAATCCAAAATGCGGATTTTAATATTGAAGCCGCAGAAAAAGGGATTATCTATATTGATGAAATTGATAAGCTTTCCAGGCGGTCTGACAACCCTTCCATAACCCGTGATGTCAGTGGTGAGGGTGTCCAGCAAGCCTTGCTGAAAATTTTAGAGGGAACGGTGGCCAATGTACCCCCCCAAGGCGGGCGCAAACATCCCCATCAAGATTTTATTCAAATTGACACGACCAACATCCTCTTTATTCTGGGCGGAGCTTTTGACGGACTGGAAAAGGTTATTGAGCGCCGTGTAGCAGAGAAGACGATTGGCTTTGGCGCACAGATACAAACCAAGGAAGAATTATCGGCTGCCAGACTTTTAGGCCAGGTATTGCCGGAAGACTTACTCAAGTTCGGTCTTATCCCGGAATTTATTGGCCGCGTCCCCTTGATTACAAGCCTTGAAGCCTTGGACGAGGAGGCTCTGGTGCGGATTCTGACCGAGCCGAAAAATGCCCTGGTTAAGCAATATCAGCAGCTCTTTTCCCTTGACCGGATTGAACTTGAGTTTACCAAAGAAGCCCTGATTGCCGTGGCAGAGCGCGCTATAGAGTTGAAGACAGGGGCCCGTGCCTTGAGGGCCATTTTAGAGGGAACCCTGCTTGAACTAATGTATGAACTACCGTCACGGGATGATGTAGTAAAAGTTATTGTGACAGCTGAAGCAGTACATGGAAGCGATACAGCGGAATTAATTTATCGCACGGATGAAAAGCTTCTTGCCTAGAAGTGATGAGGAAAATAATGGATAAAGTAGCAATTGAAAAAGCGGTAAGAGATATTCTTATCGCCATCGGCGAAAACCCCGACCGTCCTGGTTTGCTGGAAACCCCGCAACGTGTAGCCAGGATGTTTGAAGAAATCGCCGTGGGTTTAAAGCGCGACCCACGCGAGCAAATAAAGCTCTTTGACGAACCGAACAGCAATGAAATGGTTATCGTAAAGGATATAGAATTTTACTCCCTCTGCGAGCACCATTTGCTGCCCTTTATCGGCAAGGCCAGTGTGGCCTATATTCCCAGGGAGGGGCGAGTTTTCGGTCTTTCTAAAATAGCCCGTATTACGGATGTTTTGGCCCGCAAGCCCCAGACCCAGGAGCGTTTAACGACAGAAATTGCCGATACTATTTTGGAAGCGGCTAATCCGCTGGGTGTCCTTGTTATGCTGGAGGCAGAACATCTTTGTATGACCATGCGCGGTATCAAAAAGCCGGGCTCGAAAACGGTGACCTCCGCCGTACGCGGGACTTTCCAAAGCGATATCAGTACTCGAACGGAGGCCTTGGCCCTTATGGGCCGTTAGCGAGAGGGAGAAAAATATGCTTCTCTCAAAAAGTGATTGTATTAGCCTGAAAGACATCCATGTATTTTCGTATGTGGGTGTCTTCTCGCATGAGAAGGAAAAGGGCCAAAATTTCTACATCGATTTAGTCTTGTATCCCGGCTACAGTCGGGCCTCCTTGAGCGATGACTTAAAACATACGATAAATTATGCTGAGGCCGCTGATCTTGTTGTTGAGACAGCCAAGGCGTCCAAACGTGACTTAATTGAAGCTTTAGCCGGGGATATTGCTGAAGCAATCTTGGAACGATTTGCCAAGCTCCTTGCCGTTGACGTAAGGGTTCACAAACCGGAGGCACCTGTGGGGCATAAGTTGGGTGATATCTCCTTCAGCTTACGCCGCTATAGTAAAAATGAAGTTTGTGTAGCCCTGGGCAGCAATCTGGGAGATAGGGAGAACATTTTAACAAGTGCCTTGGCAAGCTTAAAAAATTGTCCTGAAATTTCCCATCTGAGGGCCTCAAAGTTTTATGAAACAAAGGCCTGGGGCAAGGAAGACCAAGCTGATTTTTTAAATGGGGTTGTTCTTTTTGAAACAAGCCTAAATCCCTATGCCCTGCTCTCTTTACTCCGGAAAATCGAAGATGAGCACGGACGGGTCCGAAAGGAAAAATGGGGCCCGCGCACACTGGACCTTGACATCATTTTTTACGGAAACTACAGCTCCTTTGATGATGACTTACGTTTACCCCACCCCTATTATCAGGAAAGAGACTTTGTTACTATTCCTTTAAGAGAGCTGAGAGAAAAGAGTTTGACCGATACGGACGAGATCAGGTTATATGAGAAAGAAGACCTGGAATAAGAAAGAGGACCCAATGTCAGAAGAAAAAAATATAAGCGGAAGAGGGCCTAAGGAGTCTAGACCCGGAGCAGGTAAAGAAACGAGAGAAGGCGGAGTGCCAAGAGAAAAGCGAGAGCGGACTTTTGGCCGGGAAGGCGAGGGCAAGCGTTCCGGAGAAGAAGGCAAGAAGAGCGCAAGTACAAATACGCGCAGAAGAAGCAGTTCCCGCAGGAAGAAAAATACTTCCGGAGAAAAGCAGACTCGCCAAGGCCGGGAACAACAAGATAAAGAAAAAGATAACAGAAGAAAAAGAAGCTCTAAAGGCCGGCAAGAAAGAAGTGAGCAAAAGTCTGGCGCAGCTACGGCTACAGAGAGGAAGACGGGTAGAAAACAGGATTCCCCGGCGGCCGCGAAGGCATCATCAGAGCAAAAATCGACTCCGGCAAAGAGCCCGAGAAAGCAGAGACGGAGGACTAGCAAGAGGACAAGCAGCAGGCGAAACGTAGTTGCTGATGTCAGCAATAAAGAAGAGCAAGCCGGGCAAGCTAGCAGGCAGGAAAAGCAGGAAGGGAAAACAGCTGTGAGAGCAGCTGAAGCCCACAGGGAAAAAAGACAAACTGCCTTGCAAAAAGACTCTGCAGACCGACATCTTGCCCTAATCCCCGGCCAAAATGAGACAGAAAAATCCGGACAAGCCGGGCCTGTGGAAAAGGCTGCGACCGAAAAGACACCGGCAGGGAAGGCTCCGGCTGAAAAGACCCGAACGGAGCAAAAAAACTCCGGAGATAAGCCTCGAACAGAGCAGAAAACCGGCGCGGAAAAGAAGCGTGTGGTAGAGCGAAAGAGCAAGTCTTGGCTGGAGATGACCGCTGCGGAATTGCGAAAAGCCAATGATGTGTTGGAAGAAGAAATACTGGAAGAAATTCAAGGCATCCAAAAAATTCGCCTATAGCTTAGTTTGCATAAATGATATAATCAGGCTAAGAAAAATGCTTTCACAAGGCATTAGCGGATGAAGTAATAAGGTATCCGCCCCATTTATTTTAGAAAGGAGCGCCGGGATGTCCCTCTTTATCAGCTTTGAAGGTATTGACGGTTGTGGTAAATCGACCCACCTTGACCTCTTGGACGAGTACTTACAAGGCCTAGGCTATTCCGTACTTAGACCGCGAGAGCCGGGCGGAACTGCAATTGGCGAGAAGATTCGCAAGATTCTTCTGGAAAAAACAGAAGACAATATGCTGGCGGAAACGGAGCTCTTGCTCTTTTTAGCCTCCCGGGCACAAATCACCAGAGAAATAATTGCCCCTGCGCTCCATGAAGGAAAAGTCGTGATATGTGACCGTTTTATGGATTCTTCAGTGGCTTATCAAGGCTATGGCCGTGCCCTTGGCCCGGAACGGGTCAAGCTGATGAATCGCTTTGCTACAGGGGATATTGTACCGGATATTACTTTTTTACTTGATGTTGATGTGGAGGAGGCTCGCTCCAGACTCGATCAGCGGGATTCAGAAAAAAACCGTCTAGATAGCGAAACAGTCCAATTTATGCAAACGGTACGAGAGGGTTTCCTCGCCATGCAAAAAGCTGAGCCGGACCGCATTAAACTTGTGGATACAAGTGGAGCGAAAGAGTCAACCCAAATGTATATTCGTGAAATCATTAGGAGGTATTTGAAATGAAATTAGTCTTTGCTGTTGTTAGCGATGAAGATAGTTCGCGTTTGATAGCCGAATTGAACCAAAAGGGTCAACGTGTGACAAAGCTGGCATCAAGCGGTGGATTTTTGCGTTCAGGAAATACGACACTCATGATAGGTACAGAAGCAGATAAGCTTGAGACGGTCCTCAACATTATTAGAAAATTCTCTTGCAGCAGGACGGTTTCTGTTAATGCGAATACTGTACCCAGCAGCATGGGTGGAACCTACGTACCTTATCCGATTGATGTACGAGTTGGCGGCGCAACAGTTTTTGTTGTTGATGTAGAACACTTTGAGCAGGTTTAAACCGGGATTTTGCGACCTTGTCGGTCAGGAGCGCAGTAAGAAACAACTTCTGGACTTATTAAAGAGACAGGAGTTGCCACATGCCTTGCTCTTTACCGGCCCGGAGGGGATAGGTCGGTCCAGCCTGGCCCTCGCCCTTGCGCGTGCCTTGCTTTGCAGTGACAGGAGCGATCAAGATGCCTGTTTCGGCTGTGAGAACTGCAGCTATTTTAATGCCGGAAGCCATCCTGATTTCAAGCATATTGCCCCCCTTGAAGGGAAAAGCGTGAAGGTCGATGTATTACGTGAAGAGGTTGTTGCGGACATCCCTCATGCGCCGCAAATTGCGAAGCTAAAGGTCTATTTTATTGAGGCTGACTTTCTCAACGAACAAGGGCAAAACGTCCTCTTAAAATCTTTGGAAGAGCCCCCGGCCTATGCTTACTTCCTGCTTAGTGCACGAGAGGCGGACCGCCTTCTGGCAACCGTTCAGTCCCGTGTTTCTGAAATTAAAATGGAGCCCCTGGGTCCGGAAGAGTTAAAAACTATTCTGATGCAAAGGGGACAAAGCGAAAACTTAGATTTTCTGGCCCATTACGCCCAAGGTATACCGGGACTGGCCCTGGACTTAGCCTCGCGTGAAGAGTTTGCCGGGCTGCGAGAAGATACACTCGCTCTTTTCCAAGGGCTTATGGAGAAAAATTACTTTGAGCTGGCCAGCCATGAGCACAGGAAATTACTGGAAGCCAAGGCGTATTTTTCAGATATTTTGCGGATCAGCCAAAGTTACCTTCGCGACTTAGCCTTGCTGTCCGGCGGAATAGAAGGGGCCGGTGAATACTTGATTAATAAGGATAAGGCCGGAGAACTGACAAAACTGTGTCATAGGCATAGAGCAATAATGGGGCAAGGCGAGAGAGCCCTTTCTCAAAGTGTTCTCTTTGCCCGTGCAGAAGAATTTCTGCGAGAAATTGCCGAAGCCGGGCATTTTAATGTAAATTATGAAATACTAACCTGGACTTTTTTGCAGGGTCTAAAACAATACTTAAATCCTGAAAGTGGAAGGAAATAAATGGTCATGAGAAAAATTGTCGCCGTCCGTTTGCATGGACAGGGGATGGTCAAATATGCTGACGCCTCAGATTTTAATATAGAAAAAGGACAAGGTCTTGTGCTGGAAACATCACAGGGCTTGGAATATGGGATTTGCAGCGGACTTCCGCGTGAAGTCGGAAGTGATTTTATCAGCGAGGAAGAGCTGCTCCCTATCGTGCGTCTGGCGAGCGAAGAGGATGAAAAGGCCTATGCCCGAAATCTTCGTGATGAGAAAGAAGCCCTGCTAGTTTGTCGGGAGCAAATCACCAAGCATGAATTGGACATGTGCCTGGTAGGCGTAGAATATACCTTAGACCGGTCCCGGCTGACCTTTTACTTTACCGCTGATGGTAGGATAGACTTCAGGGAATTGGTCAAAGATTTAGCGACAATTTTCCGCACCCGGATTGAATTGCGTCAAATCGGAGTGCGTGATGAGGCCTGTATTAAAGGCGGTCTTGGGGTTTGTGGCAGGGAACTCTGTTGCGCTAGCTTCATGCGTGAGTTTTATCCCGTATCCATAAGGATGGCAAAAGAGCAGAATCTTTCCATGAATCCCAATAAAATCTCCGGTGCCTGCGGCCGTTTGCTTTGTTGCTTGCACTATGAGGAAGAGGCCTACAAGGATGCTAGAAAACGTCTGCCGGCAAAGGGCGCCTTTGTCCGTACTCCGGCCGGCAGGGGGACTGTACAAGAAGTGGATATTTTGCGAGAAAGGGTCAAAGTCCGCCTTGAGGGTGAGATAGAAAACCTGCTTGTTGTCCATGTGTCTGAACTGGATCTCATTAAGAAGGAAAAACGTCAAGGGCAGGATGAGGGATAAGCCGGAGTGACTTACCTTGGGAACAAAGAGAAAGGGCTACTATATCTTGTCCCTACGCCCATAGGCAATGAGCAGGATATGAGTCCAAGAGCCTTGGTAGTTCTGGCTGAGGCTGACCTTATTGCTTGTGAAGATACGAGAGTTACAGCCGGCCTCTTGGCAGACCGGGGTCTTCCCTTTAAGGAGTTGATCAGCTATCACGACCACAATGAACAGGCCCGTTCGGAGCTTATCCTCCGTTTTTTACAGGAGGGCAAAACTGTTGCCCTGGTTTCTGATGCCGGTATGCCGGCCATCTCCGATCCGGGAGAAATTCTTGTTAAAAAATCACTGGAAGAGGGGATAAAGGTTTGTGCCCTGCCCGGGCCTAATGCAGCCATCACAGCCTTGGCCGCTTCCGGGCTT
This sequence comes from Bacillota bacterium, assembly GCA_023622515.1. Lineage (GTDB taxonomy): Bacteria > Bacillota > Clostridia > Saccharofermentanales > DTU023 > SFFI01. The sequence continues at coordinate 15,301 of JAMNZB010000020.1, forward strand.
AGTACAAGGTATTTTCATTTTGAAGGCTTTATTCCGGCTTCAGGAAAAGAACGGAAAGACCGGCTTAGCTACCTGGCCCACCTAGCCCCAACCATTATTATCTACGAAGCCCCCCACCGCTTGCTAAAGAGCTTGAAGGACTTAGCCGAACTAGGCCTCTCCCGGCGAAAAATCTGTCTGGCCAGAGAACTAAGCAAGCGCTATGAAAGCTATCTCTATCTCACGCTGGAAGAAGCCCTCAGCTATTATGCAAAAGAAAAGCCCCGGGGAGAATATGTCGTGGTTCTTGAAGGCAGAGAGGAATTTTTTACCCGCCTGCCGGAGGCTCTTGCTGAAGAAAAAGAGCAAGAACTGGCCGCCCTAAGGAAAGAAGCTAAAAGCCTATTAGCTGAAGGCTTATCCCCCCGCTCTGTCCTCTCTCTTTTGCAAAAATATTACGATCTTCCTAAAAATGACCTTTATCGGGAAATACAAAGTCTAAACCCCTAGTTTGACCTGCATATTTATGCTATATTCTATTAGCGGATGGCCGCGCTTGTGTTAATCTTTTAATAGGGTTGACACGCTTAGGAACAAGGAAAAGGAGTATTTTGTCAGACGGGAATGGGGGAATTTTCGTCAGCTTTTATTTTAAAAATATCAATTTATTTGCATGTTTTAAAGAGCGCTCAAGACTTTCGCTTAGTTGAGCCTTTTATTGCGGACATGGTGTAGATGGGTGAAATAAGGTGTTTTAGTGGTAATACCGCTACCGGATGACAAGCGGATTATGTAGCTAACAAGGAGATTAATAAGTGAGAAAGAACAATACAAAAAGAATACGAGCGGTTTTATTATTGTTATTTATAGCATTTGCCTTACAACTTTATCAGCCCCTGCTGGCTATGGGCATAGAAACTCCGGACCCGGCAGAAGAGCAAGTCCAAGCAGGAGAAGATTCACTCCTGCAGGAGGAGCAGGCCAATGACCTTTCCTCAGCAGAAGCTGTGCCGGAGGATGGTGCAGACCCGCAGGGAGATTTAGCGATTGAGGAAAAGCCGGCAGAAATTCCAAATGAAGAAATTCAGGATGAGCATAGAATAACTGAGGATTTAGCAGGGGAAAATCCTGAGGGAGCAGCCGCAGCTGAAGAAGCCATAGCAGAAGGCTTAACTGATACGGAAACTGATACGGAAGAAGATCTATTAGGCGAGGGGCAAGCCCTTTCTGAAGGCCAGCTGGAGCCGGAAGGAGAAGAACAAGAAGAACTAAATTCTCCAGCCAAAGAAAGTCCTGTCCCTCTGATGAGACAGAGAGGCTCCGGTCCCTATGTTATTACAAACGATAATGATCCCGGTGAAAAATATCCATTGTCAACTTATGATGAATTGCAAGCTAAAATTACAGAACTGGCAGCACAGAATAAGGCCTACACACTGACCCTCAATCAAGACCTTGAGGTGACCGGAAATAAGAGCTTAGCCTTCCACGGTCCTAGCAAATGGACAGTTCAGGGGAAGGGTCATACTGTGAAGAAGCAAACAGGATATCCGGGAGGTGAGATTCCTGTTGTATATGTTGTCAGAACTAACAGGCCAAGCGAAGTGATCCTGCAAGATGTCATTATCGATGGAGGAAATGAGCATAGAGGATGTCATCTAGCAGAGGGAACATTGACTCTGGAGTCGGGAGCAATTATTCAAAATGGCTATACTTTTCTAAGCCAAACAGGTGGAATTTACATGCGCCCTAATACAGCATTATATTTAAAAAACGGGTCTAAAATTCTGAACAATAAGTCGCATTCCACCGGCTCTTATTATGGCGGGGCTATTAGGATGAGTTCCGGCTGTACTGTTGACATTGATGGGGCAGAAATTTCCGGTAACGAAGTAGCACAATTGGGTGGAGCCATTTATGCACCGTCAAATGCCACATCACTGACGATTAAGAATACAACTTTTTCTAATAATAAAGCAAATTTTGGTGGTGCTGTATTTTCACAGACAGTGACAAAGGTCACCGATACTGTTTTTCAGACTAATACTGCCGGGCAGGGTGGGGCAATTGCTCAGTGGGCTGATACATTGGATGTTAGCCGTTGTAATTTCAGCGAAAATATAGCAACAAGGAGAGGCGGAGCTCTTGCGCTTGGAATCGAAACCGATGAAATACAGATTACAGACTCTACTTTTTTGAAAAACAAGGCGAGATCTTCGGATAATGGATTTGGTGGTGCTATATGCCGGTACACAGCTTATGATGATCCACCAACCGGAACTCTAGGAAAAGTTACACTAAGAAACACAGATTTTACGGAAAATGAAGCCTTATATCAGGGTGGTGGTATCTACCTCTGTGGTGACTTGGAAATGAGTGATATTTCTTTTGAAAAAAATAGTAGCGATTTTCAAGGGGGGGCCCTTTATCTCCTCCATGGAAATACAGATATAACAAAAGCCACTTTTTCTGAAAATGCAAGTTTTCATGCCGGTGGAGCCATTGGCCTCTATGATGGCGGTTCCTTATCTGTAACAGAATCCATCTTTGTCCGCAATAAAACTACCACTATGAATGAGGATAGTGGTACCGGTGGGGCCATTTTTACGAGAAATACATCGGTAACTTTGGATATTGACCAATGTAACTTTCAGGAAAATGAGGCACAACATGGTGGAGCCCTCCATCTTAGACAAAATTCCCGGATCAAGGAGACAAGTTTTACCAACAATCGGGCGATAAGTTCAGCTATGAATCCTCCTGTTCCGGAGGAAGATTCCACAGGAGGCTATGGAGGAGCACTGACTGTTTTTTCCGGTACGACTACATTAAAAGCCTCTGCTTTCGATGCCAACAAGGCGGATAAATCAGGCGGTGCCGTTACTGTTGGGCCCCAAGGTACCCTCCATATTTCGGAGAACAGCAAGTTTATAAATAATAGCTGTGTGCTTGGTCAGGGTGGAGCCATTCAGGTTCGCCCCTATAGCTATGAGGATCCTGCTGACAGCGGCAAATATACCAATCTCACAACAGACAATACAAGCGTTTTTGAAAACAATAAGGCTTCCTTTCTTTATGATTCCCCAAGCAATGATGCTGACTTTCATTGGCTGGAGTTTGCTCGTACAAGCTTTACCGGAAAAAATATTTTAACGAATGATTCTTTACTCAATAACTATGATGTGAACTATAAAAGTTCAAATGAACAAACTATGTACCCTGTAAAGTTCAAATTTATAAGTGATAATAGTGCTTACTCTCTGCCTGCAGAAGTACTAGCCCTATGCCCTGAAGAAAGCGAGGCTATGGTTGGGGTACTGGTTATTCCCCCCGTCTTAACAACAACCGAGATTAATGTGCAAGCTGGCCAATGGAAATTCTTGGGCTGGGATAAAGCAAAAGCCAAGATGATAGATTCGGAATTAATATTTACCGGAAGCTGGCACTTTACAGCAAAAGAGCCGACAGAAACAACAAGTCCAACAGAAACGGATGCCGCCCCTTTCCCTGGAGTAATAGGGCAAAGGGAGTATACGATTATCTTCAAATTAAATGGTGGACATATTAACGGTTCGACAGCAGACGTTATAAGGACATACCCCTACGGAACAGTGATTAGCATTCTGGAAGCCCCTGAGCGTGCAGGCTATGAATTCATGTACTGGGAAGGTTCTGCCTACTATCCTAGGGAAAGCTATATCGTAACGGGTGATCATACCTTTGTTGCTTGCTGGGCGGAAAAGAGTGGGATAACTACTTTCAGCAAACCGGAGGGAACAAGTGCAGAGCTGCAAGCAGCCGCATCCAAACTACCTAGGACCGGTGCTGCTGGAACTTTTTATTCCGGTCAAAAAAGATAGGAGAGAGGCTTCTTACTCAGCTTTTGGAGCTAATTCGTTATCGAGGGCGCAATGAACTGGCTCGTCTGGAAGTAATCCTCAAGCTTATTACAAGATAGCCAAGATACTCAATTCTTCCCCAAAATGACCTTTATCGGGAAGTTCGATGTCTTACAAAGAGCTCTTATCTTTCGATAAAAAGCTTCAAGCGAAAGATAGACAGAATTTATCGCTTATCAGATTTGGGAATAAATTCTAATTTCAACTGCATGCCAAGACCTTGGGCCAGTTTCTTTACCATATTGAGACTAGGATTCCTTGTTCCGTTTTCAATTCTACTAATATCTGCCTGTGTAATTCCGGTCCTTGCGGATAATTCCTGCTGTGTAATGTTTTGGGTAATCCTTGCCTCGATCATCGCTTGAATGATATCGTACTCGGGTTGCAAAGCATCATATTCAGCCCGTAGGTCCGGATTTTGCAGGACTTTCTTCTTATAGTCGCTATAATTACGCATTATAAGTACCTCCGTTCATAATCAGCCTTGTATTTTCTTGCAAGTTCTATCTCTGCTACCGGTGTCTTCCGGGTCTTTTTTACAAAGCCATTTGTTAAGACCGCTTTTTTTCCAACAACAAAAAAATATAGTACTCTTGTAATATCAGTCCCTTGCTTGGTTCTGAGTTCAAATATTCCTTCTTTAAGGGGCTTGGAATAAGGTTCTCTAAGTCTTGCCCCATTAGCTTCTAATAAGTCAACCGTCCTAAGAGTCTTTGCTAAAAGCTTAGGTTCTAAGGAGTCAAGAAAATCTTGAACAGGGCATTGGCCGCTTTGCGTTTCGTAAAATACTATTTCGTACATTTGCACCTCTTGTATTATTCACATAATATGTTGCATCCAACATATTGTCAATCTGTTTTGAATCTTACCCCTAGAATGGTATTTTCATTTTGAAGGCAGAGAGGAATTTTTTACCCGCCTGCCGGAGGCTCTTGCTGAAGAAAGAGAGCAAAAAATGACCGCCTTGCGGGAAGAAGCTAAAAGCCTATTAGATGAAGGCTTATCCCCCCGCTCTGTCCTCTCTCTCTTACAAAAATGTTACAATCTTCCTAAAAATGACCTTTATCGGGAAATCCGAAATCTAAATCCCTAGTTTGTCATGTACATTGTATGCTATATTCTATTAATAGGTTGATACGATTGTATTGAACAATTGATAAGGTTTGGCATGACTAGGAACAAGGCAGAGGAGTATTTTGTCAGACGAGAAAGAGGAATTTCCGTCAGCTTCTATTTTAAAAATATCAATTTATTTGCATGTTTTAAAGAGCGCTCAAGACTTTCGCTTAGTTGAGCCTTTTATTGCGGACATGGTGGAGATGGATTGAAATAAGGTGTTTTAGTGGTAATACCGCTACCGGATGACAAGCGGATTATGTAGCTAACAAGGAGATTAATAAGTGAGAAAGAACAATACAAAAAGAATACGAGTGGTTTTATTATTGTTATTCATAGCATTTGCCTTACAACTTTATCAGCCCCTGCTGGCTATGGGCGTAGAAACTCCGGACCCGGCAGAAGAGCAAGTCCAAATAGATGTGGACGATTCCGCTCTGCAGGAAGGGGAGGAGCAGACCAATGACCTTTCCTCAGCAGAAGCTGTGCCGGAGGATGGTGCAGACTCGCAGGGAGATTTAGCGATTGAGGAAAAGCCGGCAGAAATTCCAAATGAAGAAACTCAAGATGATCATAGAATAACCGAGGATTTAGCAGGGGAAAATCTTGAGGGAGCAGCCGCAGCTGAAGAAGCCATAGCAGAAGGCTTAACTGATACGGAAACTGATACGGAAGAAGATCTATTAGGCGAGGGGCAAGCCCTTTTCGATGACCTATCAGAACAAGAAGCCCTTTCTGAAGGCCAGCTAAATCCGGCAGGAGAAGACCAAGAAGAGCTAAATTCTCCGGCCAAAGAAAGTCCTGTCCCTCTGATGAGACAGAGAGGCTCCGATCCCTATGTTATTACAAACGATAATGATCCTAGTGAAAAATATTCATTGTCAACTTATGATGACTTGCAAAATAAAATCACAGAACTGGCTGCAGAAAACAAAGCCTATACACTGACCCTCAATCAAGACCTTGAGGTGACCGAAGATAACAGCCTAACCTTCCTCGGTCCCTCTACCTGGACAGTTCAGGGGAAGGGTAAGACGATAAAAAAGGAAGAGACTTCTCCGGTTAATCTAAAGCGTGTTATTACGATTGGTGATGGTAGTTCATCTACCACGACAGTAACCCTGAAAAGTGTTTTTATCGATGGATTAAATAAGTACAGAACCTGTGAAATTAAAAATGGCAGTACATTAACTTTGGATTCAGGAGCTATCATTCAGAATGGGCATTCTGCCGGCGATTTTACAACAGGCGGTATCCATATGTGGAGAAATACAACACTTTACATGAAACTGGGCTCTAAAATTTAAATAATATCTCGGAAGGGACCAACTATTACGGCGGAGCGATAAGAATGTTGGCCAATTGCAAGGTAGATATTGAGGGGGCTGTTATTTCCGGTAATCAAGCAAGTAATTCCGGCGGAGCTATTTGGGCAGAACATAGCGCTATATCGATAACTGTTAAAAATACAACTTTTACTAATAATAGAGCAGATTTTGGTGGTGCTATTCATTCAGCCGTATTAACCATCATTGAGAATTGTACATTTGAAAATAATAGTGCCAAGAATGGTGGTGGTGCAATATTTATGGCATCAGCTCAGGTACAAGATAACGAGGAATTGATTGTAAAAAACAGCACTTTTTCTGGAAATAAAGCTCGATACGGTGGTGCAATTTCTACAAATGTGAAAGCCAGCACCGCATCAAGCAGATTTGAAGGAAATATAGCCTCAAGTTATGGTGGGGCTATTGATGTGACGGAATCCGCAAGGCGGCCGGGAGCTTCACTAATTGCAGATAATACCACTTTCACTCAAAACAAAGCCGGAAGGGGCGGGGCCATTTTCACATATACAGGGAAAGATACAACAATCACCAACAACACTTCCTTTACTGAAAATGAGGCGACGGTGGAAGGGGGAGCATTATATTCTCGGTACTATAGTTATGCGGACCCTGCGGAGGATGACAAATACAGCAAGCTTTATATTGATAGCACGACTTCTTTTGAGGATAATAAGGCTGCCTATCCTTATCAGCCACCCAGTAATTACAACGCTTTTACCGAGTTGAGGTTTGCTCGCACAAGCTTTACCGGAGTGAAAAACCCGTACACTGGAGAAGATATCTTATCAGCAGATTCACTGCTCAATAACAATGATATCAATTACAAAAATACTACTAGTAGTGCTTTGCCATCGATAAGCTATTCTTTTGTGGATGCCGATGGCGGCAGCTTGCCTCAGGATGTCCAAGGCTTGCTGCCTGAAAATAGCCAGGCCGGAAGCGGTTCTATCGTTATACCCGAGTCCCCCACAAAGGATACCGTTGAGCTTGCGGATGGTACATGGGAATTTGAAGGATGGGATAAAAGCCAAGTCAATATTCCTCAGACAGGTGTAAAATTTACCGGGACATGGAGCTGGACAGCAAAAAAGTACACTGTTACCTTTAATACAGATGGTGGAACAGCTGTTGATTCACAAACAGTAACCCACGGTGGAACGGCAACCAAACCGGCAGACCCGACAAAAGCTAATCATGATTTTGCCGGCTGGTTTGCAGACCCTGCCCTTAACAATGCCTTTGACTTTACTATGGCGATTACAGGCGAGACAACTGTTTATGCTAAGTGGACCACAACTCCGGTAGAATTGTTCTCTGTTACTTATGTCGCAGAAGCTGATGCTAGAGATGTACCGATAGATAATAACCAATACCCCAGTGGAGCTAAGGTAACCATCTTAGGTCCACCGACCCGTGAAGGTTATACATTCCTCGGCTGGCGGATGAATCCCCTATTACAGCCCGGAGATAGTATTACAATAGCGAATGCTCATATTGTCTTGACTGCTGAATGGGAAAAACTAAAGGCAGGGATAGTTCTGCCCGGAGGAGCCGGTTCAACTCCGGTAAGTCCGGCAGGCCCGGCAAGCCCGGTAAGCCCCGCCCCCACGGCTACTCAGCCGTCAGTAGAAGTTAACACTGGCAAGGCAGTAGCCGCTGATTCCAATGCCCGGATGGCGGTCCTGATCCCCAGGACCGGTGAAGATTTAAGTCAAACAGTCCTTTTTGGCGGTCTAAGCCTGCTTTCTGTTTTTATTTTGTTGATTTTACGCAAATGCATTAGAAGAGCAGGAGAAGAAATGAGCTAAAGGAATGAGAAAGAGGAGCCTTTGCCGGCCCCTATATTATTAGACTGAGGGGGAGCAAGTAAGCGCCAATGGCCGGAAGCTGAAATAGGAGCCGGCTAGCTAGCCCCGGAAAGAAAAATGTTCTATACTTCTCTTATGTTTATAAAAATACAGCTTCTTTATAGCTGCTAGCTGATGGAGAGTAAAGATGAGAGAAAAATTCTATATTACAACACCAATATATTATCCAAGTTCCAACCTGACAATTGGCAACACCTACACCACTGTTATCGCTGACTGCCTGGCCCGTTGGCACCGCATGTTGGGTGAGGACGTGCTCTTTTTAACCGGTACGGATGAACACGGGCAAAAGCTCCAAGAAGCGGCGGAAGAGAAGGGACTCGACCCGCAAGTCTTTGTAGACTATATGGTGGAGAAAGATGTCAAACCCCTTTGGGAACTCTTCAACATCAGCTATGATCGCTTTATCAGGACAACAGCTGATTTCCATAAAAAGGCCGTCCAGCATATTTTTCAAAAACTATATGACCAGGGGGATGTCTATCTTGGTACCTATATGGGTCACTACTGCACCCCTTGCGAATCCTATTGGACAGACTCCCAGCTAGTTGACGGCAACTGCCCGGATTGCGGCCGTCCGGTTGCCGAGATGGAGGAAGAATGTTACTTCTTCAAACTCTCTGCCTACCAGGACCGCCTGGAAGAGCATTACAAAAATAATCCCTCCTTTATCGAGCCCCAGTCTCGCATGAATGAGATGCTCAACAACTTTATCAAGCCCGGCCTTGAAGAT
>JAMNZB010000012.1 GCA_023622515.1 Bacillota bacterium
CTGCTGGCTGCTTCAGAAAAGCCGAGAACACTGCCGCCCAGTTCGAGCATGGCGGATTCAAAGCTTAGTCTGGTGCGGGTTGAAGGCTCATAAAAAAGCGTTGCCAGTTTTTTCTTTCTGCAACGCTCTTCATAGTCTTTGGGATGTTTAATGATATCAGCAGCGACACGAATCAAATCTTCAATGTCCTGTGTTGAGAAATCTTGGATGTCAATAAGATCTTTCATGATACCTCCTCTACAGTTGTAAGTACTTTATCAGTTTGCACTTAATTTTGTAAAGAGTTCAGAAAGATTTTTTTACGGGATTGTTTCGTCTGCTTTTTATGATTTCCTGCTTGCTTTTGCTGTCATTAAGGCAAAAGAAAGGGGCCGGTTTCTCCTAAAGAGGTCGGTCTCTTCGGCGAGCTTGCAGAGCGTGGCTAGTGTCTTTAGAAGACCTTCTTAGCTTGCTCTTTCTGATGGCTTTTCCGGACTCTTCCCCATGGCCAGCCTCCGAATCGACAAGTTCTTCCTTCTCAATTTCAATTTTTAACAGAAGCCTTGCTTCGCGCAATTGGTTGCGGACGGTGGAATCCTTGCGCCCTAAGACCTTGCTAATCTCAGCTGTGCTATAACCCTCGTAGTAATACATGTATACCGGGGTAATCAGCCGCTCCGGCAAGCGCATAATACGGCCTAGCATCTCATCGACCTGGGGGAGATGGTCATGACCGGGCAGGTAGTCCTTCATTTCTTCATAGGAAGAATCTTTGCGGTGGCTTTTACGCAACTTATCTTTACAAATGTTGGAGATAACTACGATTAACCAGGCCTTGCGGTTTTCCTCACCGGCAAAGGTCCCCTTATGTTGGAAAAGGCGGATAAAACAGTCATGGATGGCATCTTCCGTATCGTAGATATTCTTCATATAGACAAAAGCAATGCGGAAGAGCATATCACGATATTTGTGATATGCTGCTTCCACTTCTTGCACTTTTCCTTTATGATTTTGCATTATTTTCCCCTTTCTCAATATTCCCCATCCACAAGGGTTAAGTAGTCGGGGTCAATGGCCGGGACATATAGGGGCTGGTAAATTTTCAGGGAAGGATCCACATCCGGATTGTCCCCTGCCGGGAAATTCTCTTCCAAGGCGAAAATGTAGTAGGGGATGTAGTATGGGACTCCCTCGAAACGGCGGTAGTGAAGGTCGAGGCGGACCAACTTACCCTTTTCCAGCTTTTCTAACAAGACAGATTCGGGTGTATATTGGGGAAAGGCTTTTCCTGCAAAGAGCAATTCTTCCGCCTCTTCCGGGCTGATGACGGGATAATCCCCAAAGACCCGGCTGGTGTCTTCGTAGGAATAAATGATGCCGTGGCAAGAGTCTTTTTTGGGCACATTATCGATATCATAGCCGTAGAAATCCCAAAGAGATGCATCAATAGTTGAGAGGAATTGAATGCTATTAAAGCTGGCTGAAACAATTTGTTCACTGACTGTTTTTCCTTTGGGAATAATCAAATGGGGTGTCTGGGCCAGTCGCCGTCCGTAGATGTTGTAGTCATCCAGTCCCTCCACTATAAGGTAATTGTTTGGGAGTAAATCGGCGTACTCGTCAAGGACAGCTTCTAAGGCAACCCGGATATGTTCTTTTTGTTCCTCATAGCTATGAACCATATCTGCTTTGCCATCCCCATAGGGGTTATAGGCGGAGGAAGAAACCAGGTACAAATAGCTGTTCTCCGGCAAAGTAAATGGCTTTTTAAAATAGATTGTGTAGGAGACACCGACTTTCAAATGAATATCAAAGGAGTTTCCCCTGGCAAATACTTCCGTTTTGACATAGTCTGTTCCTTCTTCGTTTAAGGGGAAGCCTCCGAGGGCAGCATCTTCGCTTGTTGGGAAGAAGTAGAATTCGGACAAGAGAATGCCATGTTTTTTAGCAATCTCTTCTACCATTACTTTTAATCTTTCTTCACTAGCCCCTTTATTTTGGGAAAAATGATTACTGCGTTTAAGGTAGTAGGGGTTCTCAAAAACAGGCAGGTGACTGGGGACACCGGCCAGTTCAAGCGCATTGAACTGATTAAATTCGTCAGCATCACGATAGAGGAGCCCGCTTAGCTCTCCGGCTCCCAGGGAGAGGAAGCCGCGGGGGTAGATGAGGGGAACTTGGGGCAAATCCTCAGCCGGCTGCCAGTCCGACTCGGAATCCGCTCCTGTAAAATCGAGAAGGCCGGCTTCAGCCCGGTCGTCATGTTCCTCATCTTCCGGGTAGCGGACCACGGCAACTCCCTTATCCGCCTCCTCCTTATTATCTCGGCTCCGGGCGACAGCAAGGGCCTCTTTTGCCGAGCCTTCCACTTCCTCTACTTCTATCTTAACCTCATCGGCATTCTCTTCCGCACCTGTCCAGGCTTCCGTTTTTATCTCCGCCCGGCCTGCGGCTTTGCTCTTATCCCGGTCGCTTTCTTCACTGCTCGGTGCCAGAAGAGCCCGGGACTTGTGGTCATGGGGCTGCAGGCCGCCGGAAGATTTCCAAAACTTATATAGGGGCAGGGAAAAACCTGCCACTAAAAGGATAACAGCGACTGTCGACAGGTATTTCCGCCAGCTATGCTGTTTTAGGGGGATTACTTTTGTCCGGGTGGTGGATTCTATCAGGAGAGCATCCTCTTTATCAAGGAGAGAAGTATTTTCTTGAGTTGTTTCCGGAGCAAGGGCAGCCAGGCTTCGGGCCAGCCTTTGCTGTATGTTTTTGTTGCTTTCTTCAGGCATGGAAAGCCTATTCCAAGCTAAAACAATCTCTTTATTTTTCATTATCTTACCGTCCTTTCTGTTTTATTGTATGGTCGGACTTACTTTATAATGGGGTCAACTTCCGCTTGCCGGTATGACCTCAATCAATCATGGGGCTGGCAAAAAACCGCCTTATCCGCTGATTCTTAGCCTAGAGGCTTATATTCTTACGAGTTAAAGCACTTTTTCTTGGCGCTCCTACAAATAATACGTCTGATTCCGCTAAAATGTCGGATTTTTTCAATAAATGTCAGAAGAGAAGCCTTTTTGCCTGACAGAAGCTATACTGGCAAGAAGCAGGTCGAAAACTTGTCTTTCGAGTATGATAAATTATGATGAATAGGATAAAAATATTTGCAAGGAGACTTATAGAAAGGAAAGAGCTGCCTATGAATGAGAGAAGAAGAGCCTTAATTACCGGAGCGTCCGGAGCCATTGGGAAAAGTATTGCCAGGCTTTTGGCGGCTGAGGATTATGACCTGGTCCTCCATTACTTTGAAGGCAATGAGGCCATTATGGCCCTTGCTGAAGAACTTCAGTACTCCGGTGTTGATGTTGATATTGTGCAAGCGGACCTCAGCAAATCCGGAGAAGTCAACCGCTTGCTTAACGATATGGCGGCCAAGCGCTACCATATCGATCTCCTGGTCAATAATGCCGGGATCAGTGAGTGGGGCCTCTTTAGCCAGATGGAGGAAGAGCGCTACGGGGAGGTGATGAATACGAATTTCAGCTCGGTCTACTATCTCTGCCGGGAACTCTTGCCCCAAATGGTCCAGAGAAAGCAAGGGGTTGTCGTTAATGTGGCTTCTATTTGGGGGCTGCGGGGGGCTTCCTGTGAAGCTATCTATGCGGCCAGTAAAGCGGCCATTATCAGCTTGACCAAGTCCCTGGCAAGAGAGTATGGCCCTTCGGGTATCCGTATTAATGCTGTAGCCCCGGGTGTCATAAAGTCGGAAATGCTGGCTTCCTTCAGTGAAGAAGACTTGCGTAATCTAGCCAAAGAAACGCCCCTCTTCCGCCTGGGCCACCCGCACGAAGTAGCGGATGCCGTAGTCTTTCTGGCTTCCGATAAAGCCTCCTTTATCACCGGACAAACCCTGGTCGTGGATGGTGGTTTCATTGCTTAAAATCAGTGAGGGGGCAAAATATATTCTGGACCGCTTAAATGAGGAGGGGGAAGGCTACCTGGTTGGCGGTGTAGTCCGCGACCATCTTTTGGGCATAGCTTCCCAAGATGAGGATATTTGCACTTCGCTCCTGCCGGAAGAGGTGTCCCGCCTGTTTTCCTCCTTTGAACAGAGGGAAAACGGCCTTAAACACGGGACTTTGGGCATACTCCTTGATGGTGGTTATTACGAGATTACTACTTTTCGTAAGGACGGGGTCTATAAAGACCGGAGAAGGCCGGAAAGTGTTGAGTTTACGCCCTCTTTAGAAGACGACCTGGCCCGGCGTGATTTTACGATTAATGCCTTGGCCATGGATGGCAAAGGCCGAATTATTGACCCTTTTGGCGGGCAGAATGACTTGAGAGAGGGTCTTGTTCGTGCTGTCGGTAAGCCGAAAGAGCGCTTTTCTGAAGATGCCCTCAGGCTTTTGCGGGCGGTCCGCTTTGCCAACCGGCTTGCCTTCAGGATTGAAGAGGAGACCGAAGCGGCTATCCGCGACCAGGCTCATCTTTTAGAGGAAATAGCCAAAGAACGGATAGCCGATGAATTTATTAAAATATTACTGGATAACCCCGACGGGGTGACCTCCTTGCATGAACTAGGCCTACTTCAGTACGCCTATCCTGACTTAGACGCCTGCTTTTTATGTGACCAGGAAACCCCTTACCATCTCTACGATGTGGGCCGCCACTCCGTACTGGCTGCAAAGGCTCACCCCGATCTTGTCTTCCGCCTGACCGCCCTGATGCATGACCTGGGCAAGGTGAAAGTGAAGACGGTGGGCGAGGAGGGGCGGGCCCATTTTTATGGCCATGCCAAGTGGTCTGCCATATTGGCCAGGCAGATGTTGAGGGACTTGTTTATCAGCAAGAAGGAGGCCAAGCTCATTGTTACCGCAGTCCGCTACCATGACTTTCTCTCCAGGAAACCCTCCAAGCTTGCCGCTCTTCTGCGGCTGGGGGGTCCGGAATTAATGGACCTTATTTTTCGTATGAAATGGGCGGACATCATGGCCCAGTCCCCCCTGGACAGGGAGCGGAAAATACGGCTTATTGAAATCCAGGAGGCTATTTACCAAAAGCAACTAAAGGGTCCCTATAAGCTTTCCCATCTTGCCGTCAAGGGGGATGACCTTGTGGCCCTGGGCTATAGGGGGAAGGCGATTGCCAAGGCCCTCCGGGATATCCTCATTTTTGTCATGGAAAAACCCTCACGAAATCGCAAATCTTATTTATTAGAGCGGGCCGAAAGGATGCGGGACTCCCATTATTTGTTATAATGCGCCCAGAAACAAAAAAGAAAAAAAGAAAGATGGAGAAGGACGTATTAAGAAAATGAAAAGATTACTAAAGCGTAAAGAACAAGCTAAGGGAAGAAAAATGCAGGAAGGAAGAAGACTTTTTGTTGGAAGTCGGCTTTCCTTGAAAGTATGCCTCCTAGTCTGTATCTTCCTTTCCTTAGTATTAGCCACAGCCTGCCAAATCGGGGGCGATAGGAAAGAAAAACCGGCAGAAGTTTCGGAAACTGCAGAAACCAGGCCGGCAGAGGCTGGCGAAGAAAGCGAGCAGGCAGATGACGAGGAAGAAGCTGAAGGTAAGGGGGATGGGGAAGGCGGCCTTAGCACAGAAGGCGACAAACAAGAGGCGGACCCGGCAAGCGACAAGCTCTCAGGCGGACGGGCCGTGGTCGGCATTACCCAGGAGCCGGACTTTCTGGATCCCCACATGGCTGTGGCTGCCGGTCTGCCTGGCCAGGTCCTGGACCATAGAGGATGAGGGAAAGACCTACCGCTTCAGCCTGCGTGAAGGAGTCCTCTTCCACAACGGCCAAGAACTTAGGGCAGAAGATGTTGTCTATTCCCTAAGCAGAGCGGCCGGCCTGGGAGACGAAGCCGCCTTGGTGCCGGAATTAAAGCAGATTACAGCCGTTTCTGAGGATGAGGAAACAGGAGAAATCCTGGTCCGGCAAAAAGAAAGCGATGCCAACCTCATCGCCTACCTCACCACTTCGATTATCCCTGCCGGCTATACGGAGCAAAATAGTCAACCCATCGGTACAGGCCCCTTTTCCTTTAGCCGCTATAGCCCCCAGGTATCCCTGGACATAGAGCGCTTTGAAGACTATTGGGGAGAGCCGGCCTACCTGGAGGAAGTCTCCTTTAAAATATACGGCGACATGGATGCGGCCTATTTAGAGCTCATGGCCGGGCAGATTGACATTTTCCCCTATCTGACAGAAGAAAAAACCCATGGTTTAGAAAAGCAGTATGAGGTTGTTTCCGGTGGGGCCAATATGATTCAGCTCATGGCCCTGAATAACGCTGTTGAACCCTTCACTAACCCCTTGGTTCGGGAAGCCGTTAATGTGGCCCTTGGCCGGGAAGCCATCTGCGATTTAATTATGGGAGACTATGGTACTCCTATTTTCAGCGGCATGGCCCCTTCTATGGGGGTATTTTTTAACGACGCTCTGCCCGGCAAGCTTGAGGCCGACCCGCAAAAGGCCAAGGAACTTTTAGCGGAAGCCGGCTATGAAGAGGGCCTCTCTTTCCGCATTGCCATTCCCGGTAATTACCTTATTCACGTCGATACCGGTAACGTCATTGCCGCCCAGTTGGCAGAGGCCGGTATCAAGGCCGAGATTGAGACCGTGGACTGGGGGACCTGG
>JAMNZB010000039.1 GCA_023622515.1 Bacillota bacterium
ATCATCCTAGTCAGCAAGGAACTTTTATGGAGCCGCTAGAAACAACTATTGCCCGCCGAAAGGAAATCTTGCTCGATGGGGAGACTTATAAATTAAAAAAAGATGTGGTGAATATCCTAATTCTCGGTAGCGATTATAGGGATACCGTTCAAACTAGAGAAAAACTAGCCCGCAGTGCCGGCCAGGCCGACTTTCTGATTCTTCTCAGCATCGACCCTAAAAGAGAAAGCATTCTGCCGATACAGTTTGACCGCGATACTGTTATGGAAATAAAAACCCTGTCTGTTTTGGGGCGGGAGGCGGGGACAAGATTTACCCAGGTTGCCAGGGCGCATAGTTTTGGCAGTCAGCCTCAGGAAGGGGCAGAGCTGACAATGTGGGCAATTAGCAATTTTCTGTATGACTTACCTATACACCACTATATTTCTGTAAATATAGATAACCTTCCCCATATTATTGATTACTTCGGCGGGATAGACATTACCTTGCAAGAAGATATGAAGAGCTTGGGTGAAGGTTTTGTGAAGGGAGCCACTGTCCACTTAGAAGGTCCTCTGGTCGAGCGTTTTCTTCGCATGAGGAAAGATGTCTCTGATGGCAGTAACCGTGCCCGCATGGCAAGGCATAGGCAATTCTTGTCCGCCTTTAAACCCTTATTGCAAGAAACAATAAACAAAGGGGAGAGGGCTATTGTTAAGATGCAGGAGGAACTGCAAGACTATTACAATACCGACATGAGTAAAGGCAAGCTCGTTAATCTGGTTTGGGAGTCCAGAAATTATACACTTGCCGAAATTATTACTTTTCAAGGAAATTATCAGATTAATGAGAATAGTCAAGTGGAGTATTATATTAATAAAAAAGATTTAGAAAAATTATTAATTGACAATTATATTGAAAAAAGATAGATTGTGCTATATCTTATTGGGGAATAATTAAGGAACATTTGTACACTGAAAGGAGGCAGGCTATAAAAAAGCTATTAACGATTCTTATCTTAGCTGTTCTTGTTTTAATCCAAACAATAACTATTATTGCTCAGGCTAGCCCGCAACTCTCCGATTTAACAAGTGTTAAGGCAAGGGTTGTGCCAAAAGAGCCGCTTTCCCCGGTGGACATTGCAATGTTTGCTGCTGCTGAAAGTTTACCCAAGACAGCTTGTGCTCAAGGGCTAAGATTGCCCTGTAGTACTGCTGACTCAGAGCCTGAGCTTATGGCGAATATTGAGGTGTTGTGCGGTGGTGTGTATGAGGATTTGCTTATAGAGATTTTGCTTGATATGAGGCATTTTCTTAAAACAGCTGAGTGTGATTTTGATTATTTCGGAGATGTTAAAGAAGACCTCATAGCCTCTATGACAGAAGGGGGGCAAGAGATTGCTGTAACAGACCTTCAAATTATAGAGTTAAACAGTCTGCAGCTGCGTGGCTATGCTAGGGAAGATATTTCCTTATGTTTAACGATGGAATTTCCGGTTCTCTTTTTGGCGGGTGACCAAGTAGTTACAATCTTGGGCTTTATCGAGGATGATCAGATTCGTTGGAGCTTTGTGTCATCTTATGTAGATCTAGATGGTGGAGTAAGTTTTGTTCTTGAGCCTGACCAGCTGCTTGAACTTGAGCAAAAGGGCGCCCTGGTTTGTGTTTTACGTTAGCAGATTGTGAACTTGGAGAGAAACGAAGCTTGCTGTTAACGGAAGGCTTCAGTAAACTTTTCAGGCTTCCTGCTTTTGTAACTTAAAAAGAGATATCCGAAGCGGGCTGGCTACAGTAGCTTCCTCTAGGAATGAAGGGCTGGAAATAATTATAAAGATGGTAACGATATGGAGAAGTTGATAAAACGTATGACAGATGAGAATTCGACCGAATTTGCAGATGAAATTGATTTGCTAGACCTATGGTACTTCTTTCTCCAGAGTCTAAAGTTTATTGTTCCGGTAGTCTTACTTTCTACCGGAATTATAGCTGTTGTAACAATTTTTTTAATTACACCAAAATATGTGGCCAGTTCCAAGTTGTATGTACTTAGTTCAAAAGATACAGCAATTAATTTATCTGACTTACAAGTCGGTTCACAATTAACCAATGATTATATTGAAGTGTTTAAGACTTGGGAGGTCCATGAACAAGTACTGGCCAATCTGGACCTAAGTTTTTCGCATCATAAATTGCAGAACATGCTAAGTATAACTAACCCTGCCAACACGAGGATTTTAGTTATTTCTGTCGAATCGGAAGAACCACTATTAGCCCGGAATATGGCCAATGAGTATGCCCTTGTAGCAAGAGAGTATATTTCTGACGTTATGGGAGGTGAAGAGCCTAGCATCCTTTCTGAAGCCAGAACGCCCTCCGAGCAAGCTAGCCCCAGTCTCGTTAAGAATATGGCTTTGGCTGCTGTGCTTTCTTTTTTCATGTGCTTCTTAATTATGTTGTTGCGCTTTGTTACAGATGACAGAATAAAATCACCGGAAGATATCCAAAAAGCGGTAAGTCTCCCTATCCTTACTGTAATCCCTAAACAAAGGAATTAATTATGAAAGAAGCAAGATATATGGAATTTGCGAGCTTTACAAAGCTACCGGAACTGGAGTACTCCGGTAAGGAAGCCTTTAATACCTTGAATACGAATCTCAGTTTTTCCGGTAGGGATAAAAAAGTAATTATGGTCACCTCAAATTTTCAGCTGGAAGGCAAAAGTTTTGTCTCCATTTATCTAGCGCAGAGCCTAGCCTCTACAGGTAATCGCGTCCTGCTTATTGATGCCGACCTACGAGCCTCCAGTATGACAGCAAGCTATGCTATTGAATATAGCGGGCGAACTCCCCATTACGGTTTATCCCACTACCTGGCCGGCATTTGCGAGTACGATGATATTTTCTATGCGACAGACAATATCAATGTTGATTATCTCCCCGTTGGCCGCAATGTTATGAACTCTCTTTCTCTGTTAGCTACAGGTCAGTTTAAGGAGCTGGTTAACAGCGCTGCACTTAGCTATGATTATGTCATTATAGATTCGCCGCCCCTGGGGCTGATTATTGATGGAGCAGAAATCGCCAAGTCTTGTGATGGGGCGATTATTGTTGCTGCCTATAAGAAGGCCCGAAAACGTTCTGTTCGTTCTGTAAAAAGACAACTTGAATTGGCCAATTGCCCGATTCTTGGGGTTGTCTTAAATAAAGTGGATTTACGAGATGCTAGCAATAAAAAGTACTATGGTAAAGAGTATTTTAGCTCATACTATGGAAAAACGGAGTAGAAAAAAGATGCCGGGTTTTTGCGATATACATCATCATATTCTATATGGTCTTGATCCGGATGGCCCTCAATCTTTTGAGGATATGCGAGCCATGCTCCACGCAGCTGTAGCGGATAAGACCGATATAATTATCGCAACACCTCATGTAACCCCAGGCATAGATTTTTTTGATTGGCCGTTATACAGGCAGCGCCTTGAGGAAGCAAACTTTTATTGCCAAAGGGCCGGCTTATCTCTACGTGTCTATGTCGGTGCGGAATTGCTTTGGACTGAACAAACGCCTGCGATGTTGCAAGCAGGTAAAGTGCCAAGTCTTGCCGGCAGCCGCTATGTCCTTCTTGAATTTATGCCAAGAGAGGAAATCAAAATAATTAAAAGAGCGGTAACTCTTCTAAATGAGGCAGGCTATACGCCTATTCTGGCCCATGTAGAACGCTATGTAAAAATGATTAGAAAGCTTTCTTTTGTTGATGCCTTGAAACGAGATAACAAGGTTTTTTATCAAGTCAATAATGAGAGCATCCTGGAGCCAAGCGGTTTTTTTGCAAAAAGATTTATTAATCACCTTGTACGGACAGACCAGCTGGATGCCCTTGCCTCCGATGCTCACAATGTGGGGCTTCGGCCAACAAACATGACTCAGGCCTACAAGAAAATTAGAGAAATCAATGGACAATTTGATTTTTTTAGGATGAAGCGGAAAATAATGGAAGAATACTTGCATAAGAACAAAAGCAAAGCGCTAAGGCGAGCATTGTAAGAGGACTTGGATGAGGCCTGAGGAACAATGTGAGTTTGGGCACGGATGATTGCGAGGTTGCTGGATGCAAGGAAACATACGAAAAGATATCTCAAAGATTGCAATGATGGCAAATACTTCTCAAGGGATGTATCGATATCGTAAGGAATTGATTGAGCAATTCGTCAAACGTGGTATTTCAGTACACTTGCTTTCTGAATTTAATGGATGTGAAGAAGAACTAAAAAAAATGGGCTCTACTTTAGTGGAACTTAAAGTTGACCGGAGGGGCACGAGTATCCTGAAGGACATAAGGCTGTTATATAAATACTATAAAACCCTTAAACAAAAACAAATCCAAGCCATTCTCACCTATCATATCAAACCTAATATCTATGCCGGTATCTTGGCGAGGATACTGGGGCTTGAGTATTATCCGAACATTACAGGCTTGGGAACGGCCGTACTGACCCCGGGAATCTTGCAGAAATGGGTCTTGTTCTTATATAGAATTGCCCTGAAGGGGGCCACTTGTGTGTTTTTTGAAAACTCGGACAATCGCCGGTATCTCATTGAGAATAAGCTTGTAAGTGAGAAGCAGCGCTATCGGATTATGCCCGGAGAAGGCGTAAATATTGAGGACTTTCTTCCTTTGCCCTATCCTTCAAAAAATAAAAGCATTAATTTTCTTTTTGCCGGGCGAATCATGAAGGACAAGGGTGTCCACGAATTGCTGGAAGCTTTTAAGTTGGTAAAGAGACAATATCAAAATGTGGAATTACATATTATTGGCAGTTTTGATGAAGATTATAGAGACATAATTAATTCTTCTGTAGAAAGCGGTCTGATTAAGTATTATGGCTATCAAGAAAATGTAAAACCCTTTCTTGAGAAGGCCCATGCTGCTGTCTTACCTTCCTACCACGAGGGAATGTCCAATAGCCTATTAGAAGCAGCAGCCTCCGCCAGACCAATTATTGCCAGTAATATACCCGGATGTAAAGAAATCTTCGATGATGGGGTTACCGGTTTTGCTTGTGAAACAAGAGATGTTGATACACTTGTTGAAGCTATGCTTAACTTTATCAGTTTATCTCATGAGGAAAAAGTAAAGATGGGTCTTAGGGCTAGAAAAAAAATAGAAAAAGAATTTGACCGAAGATTTGTTGTAAAAGGATATCTGGAAGAAGTGCTAGGGGCTAGCAAAGAGTGGGTGAAATGAAAGAACGATCTATTAGACGAGAAGATAAATATCGCAGCAACATTTTGCACAGCTTAATATATATCTTTCTTATATTAAGCCCTTTTTATTTTTTTCAATCCGGCGGGCTACAGGTCAGCCATGTTTTTTTGTTACTGGCACTTGGTGTTTTTATTGTTAGTAACAGAGGGCCGAAAGCTCCTTTAAGAGAAATACAAAGAAACTGGGAGTATCTTTTCTTTTTACTATTTGTTCTGGCAATAAATTTATGTTATTTCATATTGTATGGTGATGCTAACTTCATGAGAAGTAGCTTATATTATATTTTCAATTTCTTTATTATTATATTGTCCTCTTTTTTATTTGAGAATGAAAGTTTTCAGGCAAATTTTCTAAAAATTATGAAGGGCAATATGCTGATTCAATTGCTGATATATCTAGCAGGTCTTGGCAGATGGTACGGCCGAGCCAGATATATGGGAACATTTAATGACCCAAATCAATTCGCCTTTTATATACTGATTAGCTACAGTTTTATTTATTTGCTTAGCAAAAAACAAAATAAAAGCATTACCATATATTCACTTTTAGCATTTTTTCTAATCGTAATTTCAGCGAGTACGGGAATGCTTTTAGGAATTAGCCTGCTTATTCTTCTGCAAATTATTAACTTGGTGAAGTCCAAGATGCTTTTACGAAAAAAGAAGTATATTTTTATAGTAGCAGCAGTAGTAATTTTGATCTTATTCATACTGCTATTAAACACAGATATTATCAAGAAAATATCTAGCCAATTTTCTGACGTAAGTATAGTACAAAGAGTGGAAGAAAAAATTATCAAGAGGCGAGCCGGTTTGTTGGCTGAGAGAGGTTATGACAGGATTTATCACTACCCGCAATATATATTCTTCGGATCCGGGGAGGGTTATAACCAAAGATGGCAAAAGTCTTTCCATCAAGGCGAACTCCATGCGACCTTGCCTAGTGTGCTGTTTTGCTATGGTATAGTTCCCTTAATTATTTTAATCTCATGGATGTATAAGAAAATAAAAAAATTACCGTTTGACTTATTACTTGTATATATCGCCGTCATTGCCGAGAGCTTTACCTTATTAAATACCAGGCAAAGTTTATTCTGGATGCTCTTTGTACTAGCCCCTTATCTAAAAAAAAAAGCTGTAGTAATATAAACAATAAAGCATTCTGCCGGGAAGTTTTCCCATAAAATAATGGATTTAACTTAAATTTAACAGCCTAATAACAATGATTGCACAAAATGAATATGTTTTATATAGTCTGCAATAAATATATGTTCAATTAAAGAAGAGCACAATTGAAGTATTTTCCCTGATAAGCTATGCTTTGTCATGGAGTAGAGGTACTGAAGTATAAAAGGAAGGCAGTAATGGCTAATGATACTATATCTATAGTAGATGCTGTGGCGGAAGAGCGGGAACGGCTAGATAGTGAATTTCCTCAAAAAGGAAAAGGTTTTACTGTTAAAAAAACAGGACTTGCTTTGCCGGATGAGGATAGGCTGACCAGGCCGGCTTATCGGAGAAGAATCCTCTTTTATCGCCTATGTGAGATGCTTTATTTTATCTCACAATTGCTGGTGTATATTGCCTATTGGCATACTAGCCAAGAAAAAGTAAACCCTATGGGGCCCGCTTCCGGAACCCTTTATCTTTTTTTTGCCCTTATGCTCATTGGCCTTATTAAAATATTGGACCGCCTCCCCTCCATAGAACGAAACAGCTATACGGCTTTTCTTACCCAGTTTATTGCCATTACACTGACAAGTGTAATAATTTCTGTTACTGAAATCTTGCTCTTGCAAGACACAATAAGTATGTTATTCATTTTTCGGAAAACCGCTGTTCAAGTTCTGCTAATTTTTATTTGGGTATTTATTGAAAGCAAACTTATTAAGGGTCTCTTTTTCCCGCCAAAATTCATCTTAATTTATGAAAATATAGAAGCCTATCAGGAAATGCAGCATGTTTTAAAGAAAGAAAGTCGTTTTTGGCCGGAGAAGCTTATACATATTTGTGATCAACATTGCGATTTTGCCCTTTTGCATAATGAGTTCGAGCAGGAGAAAGCTGTTATGCTTGTTGGCATATCTTGTGAGTTGAAAAAACAATTAATTCACTTTTTTACTTTGGAGGATATTCATATTTTTGTTCACCCTTCCTTGAAGGATGTTATTTTGAGTAACTATATCACTACGCAAATTAAAGAGGTCACATTATTTTCCTGCAATAATGTTCGTAAAGGACAAGTATATGAAGCCATTAAGCGTATTGGTGATCTTGCAATCTCGCTAGTGGCTCTTTGCTTGCTTAGTCCCGCCTTGCTTATGATTGCTGTTGGGATTAAGCTTGAGGATGGCGGTCCTGTTATTTACAGGCAAAAGCGGCTGACGAAAGGCGGGCGGGAATTTACCATGTATAAGTTCCGCACAATGGTTGAGAATGCTGAAGAAGATGGTGCTCAGCTAAGTGGGAAAAATGATCCCAGAATAACGAAGGTGGGGTCTGTTTTGAGAAGGTTTCGCTTAGATGAATGTCCTCAGCTTGTTAATATTATAAAAGGGGATATGAGTCTTGTGGGGCCAAGGCCGGAAAGAGCAGAGTTTTATAAGCTATACAAGGAAAGTCTGCCTGAGTTTGGTTTGCGACTACGGGTAAGAGCGGGTCTTACAGGTTATGCGCAGATTTATGGTAAATACAACACGAAACCGATTATCAAGCTGAAGATGGATTTAGTTTATATTGCCAATCGCTCCTTGCTAACAGACTTAAACCTACTTATACTTACCCTAAAAATATTATTTAGAAAAGAAAGTACAGAAGGTGTTGAGGATATCCGGGGGACAGCTGGGGATAATGAGGTCTGCGACCAAGCTGAGCCTTAGCCCTGTTTCTCAGTACTAGGTAAATGGTGTAGTTTTCTATAGAAAAATAGGTAAGTCTAGCGCAAATCTTATTCATATATCGAGGAAAGGAAGAACAATGGGAGCTATCTTATTAACCGGAGGACTGGGCTTTGTTGGAAGTCATACCGGGGTTGAGTTGATAAAAGAGGGCTATGATGTGATTATCGTAGATAACCTAAGCAATAGTGACATGAAGACGCTGGATAATATAGAAAAGATAGCTGGCAAGCGCCCTCGCTTTTATGAGGAGGATTTATGCCAAGAAGAGGGATTGGAAAAAGTCTTTTTGGAAAACAAGATTGAATCTGTAATCCATTTTGCCGGCTATAAGGCGGTAGGAGAATCAAGGGAAAAGCCGCTTTTATACTATAAAAACAATGTATTACCCGCTCTCATGCTTTTAGAACAAATGCAAAAGCATGGGGTAAAGAAATTTGTTTTCAGCTCATCGGCTGCCGTCTATGGACCGGATAATGATGCACCCTATACGGAAGACATGCCAACCGGAAACTGTACAAATCCCTACGGAAAATGCAAGCGAATAGTTGAAGAAATATGCCAAGATTTATCTGTCGCTGCTCCGGATATGACCTTCATTATCCTTAGATATTTTAATCCGACCGGTGCCCATGAGAGCGGATTATTAGGGGAAACTTTTAAGAGTTTGCCCAACAGTTTAATGTCATACATTTGCAAGGTTGCCTTAGGAGAGTGCCGATATCTTTCCATTTTTGGCAATGATTACCCAACTCCGGATGGGACAGGAATACGAGACTATGTTCATGTCCTGGACTTGGCTACAGGCCATATTAAAGGCCTGGAATATGCTGACAAAAATCGGGGCTGCCATATTTTTAACTTAGGAAGGGGTAAGGCTTATAGTGTGCTTGATCTGATTAAGGTCTTTGAGCAAGTCAACGGTATTCAAATCCCTTACCTGTTTGAAGCGAGGAGGCCGGGTGATTTGGCTCTAGCCTACGCCGATTGTAAAAAAGCCAAAGAAGTTCTCGGCTGGGTAGCGGAAAAAGATATAGAAAGCATGTGTAAAGACTCTTGGCATTGGGCAAGAACAAAGTGGGACATACTATAAGTTTATGAAAGAATCCTTAGTGTCCATAATTTGCACAGTAAAAAATGGGGAAGGCACACTTCCGGCAGCGATCGATTCAGTTATCAGTCAGACCTATCAGCAATGGGAACTTATTGTTGTGGATGATGGGTCAACCGATGCCAGCCTCTTCCTTGCCCATAAGTATGCGGAAAAAGAGCCCAGAATTAAAGTGTACAAAGCCGAAAATAGGGGAAGAGCAAAGGCATTAAATGAAGGAGTCCGCCATTCTCAGGGTCAGTATATTGCCATCCTTGATGCCGACGACTTATTTCATCCGCAAAAATTACAGTATCAAGTGGAAGTGTTTTTAAAGGAAGAGCCTTTTTTCTTGTTGGCAACAGAAGGCCTTATAATTTTTGAAGATGAGAAACCGTCATGGGAAACCTATAAGCAAAAAGCTTCTATTCGTGTAATTGATGAAAAACTTAATCTGCGCAATACTGTTATCCATTCCTCTGTCCTGATGGAAAGGAGAGCCTTGTTCGAGTTAGGCTTGTACAATGTAAACCGGAATAAGCAGATAGATTACGAATTGTGGCTCAGGGCGCTTACGAAGAATTATGGTATGAGGAAACTGCTTCTCCCCCTTACTGCAAAAAGGATTCATAAAAAGCAATCTTTTGAAAATAAAAAAAGGCTGAGATACGTCTGGAGTAGCGCAAGATTACAATGGAAGTTCCTGCTCAAGAATCGTAAATTCCTTTGGCTGCCGATTCCCTTTTTTACTTTTTTGTATGGACTGCTGCCACAAAGTCTAAGAAAAAGGGTAACGAATCTAAGCTGTTGGAAATAATGTGTGAAGCGTATGATTTATAGGTGAGCGAGGCGATATTCAAAATGGATTAGATTCCGCGAGAAAGGTGGGCGAGTAAGTGAAGAAATGTTTGAAAATTGCTGTTGCCGGGGCCGGCTACGTCGGCCTGTCTCTTGCCGTCTTATTTGCCCAAGACCATGAGGTAGTTTTAGTTGATATTAATGAGGAAAAAGTCGCAAGCATTAATGATAGGATTTCGCCGATTCAGGATGTCTACATAGAACAATATTTTCGTGAAGAAAAACTTAATCTACGGGCCACATTAGATGCGGAGAAGGCTTATTCTGAAGCTGATTTTGTGCTTGTAGCCACACCGACCGACTATGATGGAACAAGCCGGTTTTTTGATAGCTCAAGCGTCGATACGGTAATAAAACTTGTCTTGAAATATAATCCCCGGGCGACTATTGTTATCAAATCTACAGTTCCTGTCGGCTATACAGCGAATATTCGTAAAGAGTGGGGGATAAAGAACATTTTATTTAGCCCGGAGTTCTTACGTGAAACCAAGGCCCTCTATGACAACCTCTACCCCTCCCGGATTATTGTCGGCACAGACCTGGAAGATGGCCAATCTGTCGCAGCTGCTCATGCTTTCTCCGACTTGCTCCGGGCAGCTGCCTTAAAACAAGATGTGCCTGTTCTCCTTATGGATTACACGGAGGCTGAGGCTGTCAAACTTTTTTCCAATACTTATCTGGCTCTGCGTGTAGCCTATTTTAATGAGCTGGATACTTTTGCAGAAAGCAAGGGGCTGGATTCCAAGAGAATTATTGATGGTGTTTGCTTAGACCCACGTATTGGCATGGGCTACAACAATCCAAGCTTCGGTTATGGAGGCTATTGCCTGCCTAAAGATACCAAGCAGCTTTTAGCAAATTACGCTGAAATTCCTCAAACCCTCATTGAGGCAATCATAAAGTCAAATTCTATGAGAAAGGATTTTATTGCCGACCGGGCCCTGCAATTAGCGGGCTATAGGAAGGCATCGGGAACAAAAATTCAGAATAAAAGCACAATGTCTCCTCCGGTTATTGGTGTGTACAAGCTTGCTATGAAGGCAGGGAGTGACAATTATAGACATAGCTCAATCCAAGGGGTGATGGAGCGTATGCAGGAAGAGGGGGCCGTTCTTCTGGTTTATGAGCCGGGCCTCTACCCGGAGGCCAGCTTTTCCGGCCATGAGCTTGTTTATGACCTAGAAGAATTTAAAAGAAGAAGTCAGATTATTCTTGCTAATCGCTACGCGACTTGCCTTGAGGATGTAAAAGATAAAGTATACACTCGTGACTTATATAATAGGGATTAGCTCAACTGCTTTGTGCTTTTTAGCTGAAGTGTCGCTGGGTTGCAGTGACAGAAGGTGAGCTTACAAGCAAATGGAATTCCTAACTTAAAAAAGGGGATGGAAGTGACATGTTTTTATCAATTGTTGTACCACTATATAATACGGAGGCCTACATTGAGGAGTGCCTGGACTCGGTGTTGGCCACTAATATTCCTAAAGAGGACTATGAAGTGATTGTGATTGATGATGGTTCAACGGATGGGAGCAAAGCTCTTGTTGAGCTTTATCAAAAAAAACATGCCGGCTTTAATATTAAATTATACAGTCAAGAGAACAGGGGGCTGGGGGCAGCAAGAAACTTGGGCATTGCAAAGGCCCGGGGAGACTATCTTTATTTCTTGGACAGTGATGACCGCTTACGAAGTCCGGAATTTTATAAAATATATAGTGACCTCAAAGATAATCCTCTGGACGCCGTTTTCTTTGATGGCGAATCTTTCTATATGGAGGCGATAGAAAGTTCAGGAAATTTTAATTATAAAAGGAAAAAAAGCTATGGCAGCTATGGGCAAGGTGAAAAACTATTAAGCGACTTCATTAAAAATGGTGATTATCGAAGTTCTGCCTGTCTATATGTTTTTAGGCGGTCGATTATTTTAGATAAACTCTCCTTCCCTGAAAAATGTAGATTTGAGGATAACTATTTTACATCAAGTCTGTTTTTCTTAATCAATGCATGTAAACATATAAAGCTGGTGGCCTTTGAGCGCCGAGTCCGAGCAGGGTCCATTATGACCGCGGCAACGGCAGAACATCAGTTTGAAGACTACAATAAAATTTTTTGGCACATGATTAATCAGCTAGAGTTTTTGCCTTTCCGCTCGGGAGATGGCCAAAAGGCCTATAAAAAAATCCTCTCGATGATATACAGAAATATCATAAATAGTGCGCAAGATTTTCGCTTAAGTAAGGAGCAAAAAGAGACCCTCCGGCAAGTGACAGCAGAAGCTGCCAAGCATCGTTATTTTGATTGGATTGGCCTGTTATCTAGCTATGCTTATCCCCTCTATCGGAGTTTGACCAAAATAAAGAGAGAAATTGATTGAGAAGCCTGCAGAAACAAACGATCAATGAAGCTAAGTTTTAACTGGGTAAGAAATGGACTATAAAGATACGAGAAAAAAGTTTGCAAAAAACATGGGCGCTAGTGCCATAGGGAAGTACACTTCTCTTTTACTTAAACTTTTGCTTAATATCTTACTGTCTAGGATACTAAGCCCGAGCGATTTTGGTATAGCTGCGATAGCACAAGTTTTTATGGTATTTTTTGATTTGTTTACAGAAATGGGTATCGGCCCTGCCATCGTTCAGAAAAAGAATCTAAGCGAAGAAGATCTCCAAGTTATTTATAAATTTACTTATGGCTTAGCTTTTATTGCCGCCTTCATTACGATAACCGCAGCTTATCCGGCAAGTGTCTTCTATGCAAATGAGGCCTATAAAAAAATATTCATTTTGCTTTCGGCTGATGTTTTTTTCCAGGCCTTGTATATCGTACCCTTTAATATTTTACGTAAAAAACAAAACTTTATGCAGATTAGCAAATATATGATCCTTGGCTCCTTGACAAGGTTTGCAGTAACACTGGTGATTGCCCTGCTTGGTGGAAGTTTTTATGCCATAATTGCCGGTGGATTAGCCGAGGATATAGCACTTTTCCTTCTCTATTTTAGGAGCTTCCCTATAAAGTGGGGGGTTAAATATAGGAGAGGGGCAATAAAAAAAATAGGCTCTTTTGCGCGGAATCAATTCGTTTTTAACCTAGTTAATTATTTTTCCAGACATACGGATACTTTTTTAATTGGGAAATTTTTTGGTGCAGCAAAACTTGGTTATTACGACAAGGCCTATTCCACTTCCCGTTACCCCGGAAGCCTGATTAACGGTGTTTTGTCTCCGGTCTTGCACCCTGTTCTTGCCGACAAGGAAAAAAGACCGAAAGATATTATGTGGGCCTATTTAAAAATCATTAGTAATCTGGCTTTTCTTGCTTTGCCAATTTCCGTTTTTTTTATTTTTAACGCGAAAGATATTGTGCTCCTCTTATTTGGCGACCGCTGGCTTCCCAGCGTTCCCATTCTGCAGATTCTTGCCTTTAGTATCTGGTATCAACTTATTTCAAGTGCCAGCAGTTCAATTTATCAAGCGGCTGACCGGACTGACTTGCTGTTGCTTACCGGCATCCAGTCGGGTGCTTTTAATCTGCTGGCTATTATTGCGGGCATTTTTTTAGGCAGCCCAAGCTTCGTTGCCTTAACTCTCGTGGTTACATTTTTTATTAATTTTGTTTTTAGCCATTATCTGATTTTCTACCGAGTCTTTAATAGTAATTTCAAGCCCCTGCTCATTGTTTTAGCTAAACCAATGCTCATTGCTTTAGCTTTAGCCCTTGTTTTTTCTATAATGCCAAACTTTGATTATCATCCCTTAGTCAACTTGTTAATTAACGGCGGGGTAACTCTATTTCTTCTTGCCCTAGCAACTGCAACTTTATATTTTCTTGAAAAAACCTCCGCCGGCAAGAGAAAGCAGTAGCGGAGGTTGCCGTACTTTATCACAGGAAGTTTATCCATAAAATTTTTAAAATGAGTAGCGGCGTTTAAATTTATTTAATGTTTGTATAAATAGTTGTGCATGTTAGTAATTATATCGTTCGCACAGTGTTTTTTCTAATTTTCCAAATTAGTGAAACAGGAGTGTTTTTTTATCAAAGATCATAAAATAGCAAAACAAAGAACGAAAAGGAAGCATATAGTAAAAAAACTTGCTTCGCGCACATAGACCAGTCTAAACAATGTGCGTTTGCCTATATGAAAGCGATAGAATATTTATTAATTGAATCATATAATCAAAATAGTCAAACTGCCTAAAAAAGGCAGAGGTCTTATAGAAAAATGAGTAAATTCGACAAAGGAGAAGGGAAATGCCAACAAAGAAATTAACAAATCGTAAAGAAGTAGAAGATTTTGTAAGGGGTTGTACCTTTTTTGGGACAGGTGGAGGAGGACTTCCGTCTAATGGTATTGAATCACTTATGAATGCACTTAATGATGGTCATGAGATTGGATGGGTTGATGTAAGCGAGATTCCCGATGATAAGATGACTGTTTGTCCATTCCTGATGGGTTCAATAGCTCCGCGCACTGAAGAGACCTTAAAAGAAATGGCTGGTTATGAGATGACTGAAGAGACAAGTCTGAACCCGGAGCGAGAGAGAATGTGCAAGGCAATCGATGAACTAGAGGAGTATACAGGTAACAAATATGACGTCATCGTCCCTATTGAGCTGGCCGGTGCCAATACCTCTGCTGCAATGGCTGCAGGTGCAATGCGCGGAATGATTACGGTCGATGGGGATTATACCGGACGAGCCATTCCGGAAATTATTCAAATTACATTTAACTATGATGGACACTCTATCCTGCCGGTTGCCTCTGTGGATGAGTGGGGTAATACCTGCATTATTAAGGATACGGTCAATGCAAGAACAACTGAACACATCGGCAAGTTAATTAGTGTTGCAGGCTTTGGATTGGCTGGACAAGCCGGCATGTCCTTAGAGGCAAAGAGCATGAAAGAAACTGTCATTGCAGGTACTCTAACGGAATGTTATGAAGCAGGAAAGTTATTGCGTGAAGCAAAAGAAAATGGACAAGACCCGGTTAAAGCAATTGTAGAACGTTTTGATGGCGTTGAAGTAGGACGAGGGAAAATATCTGCAAAAGATGATAGCGATAAAGGGGGTTATTACTGGGGAACATTTACAGTTGACTGTGAAGATTTTGATTTAAAAATTTGGTTTAAAAATGAGAACCATGTTTTATGGAAAAATGATGAGCCCCTGGTTACGAGCCCCGATTTGATTTGTACGATTGATTTGGATACAGCAGAACCAATTCCTAATCCTTGGATTGCAGAAGGGCAGAATGTTGCTATTGTCGCACTCCCGTGTAAACCGGAACAAGCTGATACAAAATTGCTTACACCAAGATATTTTGGATTTGACATAGACCATATCCCCCTAAAAGAAACAGTCCTTTTTGAAAAATAGAAAACAGGAAGAAAACAGGCAACAATTTTCTCCACTTGGGTATGCAACATTCATCTCTGCATTTATATTGCATACCCAACATAAAAGAAAGGATAAGAAATGGCACGGTACATAGGAAAAAGAATACTCCAAGGCATATTCGTAATTGTCGGTGTTTCGATTTTTATGTTTATTTTGTCTCGGATAGTGCCAGGTGATCCTGGAAGATTAGCATTAGGTCCCCGAGCAACACAAGATGCTGTAGATGCCCTCAATAAAGAGCTGTATATGGATCAGCCTATTCCCAAACAATATATTTTCTGGTTGAGAGATGTATTTAATGGCGATTTGGGTGTTTCTATAATTACGAGAAGATCAGTCACAACGGATGTTAAACAGTTTTTGCCGGCGACAATTGAATTAATGATCGTTGCCGGTACTTTTATGGTATTCGGGGCTTTATGGCTTGGAAAGCAAGCAGCAAAGCATAGGGATCAATTTGTTGATGGCCTGGTTCGTTTTTTAAGTTATACCGGCATTGCTATCCCGGCCTTTGTTGTTGGAATATTATTATTATTGGTTTTTGGACATGTTTGGCAAATTATTCCTGTTCTTGGACGATTAAGTCCGGGGGTTGCTGAACCATCGAGAATTACCGGTTTATTTATTATCGATTCTCTTTTTCAAGGGCAATTTCGAACGGCTTGGAATGCCTTCCTACACATACTACTTCCTGCTTTTGCCCTATCTCTTGGAGGTATGTTTCAAAATGCAAGATTGCTCAGAAACTCTCTGACGGAAAACATGAGTAGAGAGTACATGGCGGTTTCAAAATCTTATGGTTTGCCAAAAAAAATTTTACTTAATAAATATTTGATGAAACCGTCGTCTGGCTCTGTTATTACAGTTATGGGCTTAGATATTGCGTCGATGATGGGGAATGCATTTTTAGTTGAACAAATTTTCAACTGGCCGGGTCTTTCGAGATACGGTGTAAATGCGATGCTTAATAAGGATCTGAACGCGATGGTTGCAGTTGTCCTTATAATCGGCCTAATTTTTCTAATTGTTAACTTATTGGTAGATATTATTGTGGCTTTACTTGATCCAAGAATCAGAGAGTCAATATGACGCGGAGGGGATTTATGGATACGAAAAAAATTAAACATGGATTTTTAGCACCCTCGACAAAAGAAAATTTAAGAATTTATTGGTATAACTTCAGGAGAAATAAGCTGTCATTAGTTGGCTTGATAATAGTTTCTATTTGCATAATCCTTGCCATTTTCCCGCAGTTTTTTGGAAGATTTCCGGAACATGTAGGTGAGTATGTTGATTTTGCAAATGAGAGTTTGGCACCGAACACTACATACTGGTTAGGTACGGACATTTATGGCAGAGATATATATACGAGAATTATCTATTCTTTTAGAGGGGCCCTGGTTATGGCTGTGGTGGTTTTAGGGATTTCTGTTCCTGTCGGTACTACGTTAGGACTCATTGCCGGTTATTACCATGGTACAAAAATAGATACATTTATTATGAGAATAACGGATATTTTCTTGGCTATTCCTCCGCTTGTGTTAGCGATGTCTATTGCCTCGCTACTGGAGCCTAATATGACAAATACGATGATTGCTATAACTATTTCATGGTGGCCATGGTACACAAGGCTTGTTTATACCAATGCAACCAGCTGTTCTGAAGAATATTATGTGAAAAGTGCAGAGTTAATTGGTGCCTCTAGGGCTCATATTTTCTTTAGGGAGCTATTACCAAACTGTATGTCTCCGGTTTTAACAAAAATGGCGTTAGATGTTGGTTGGGTCATATTACAGGGGGCTTCCTTAAGCTTTGTTGGCTTAGGAGAGCAGCCGCCAAAGCCTGCTTTTGGACAAATGATATCTGATGGATCTAACTATCTCCCTGAAATGTGGTGGATGACGATTTTCCCTGCCATTGCCATTATCTTTGTGGTTTTAGGCTTCAACTTTGTCGGTGATGGAATTCGAGACATGTTTGATAAGGGGAGGTAAACAATGACATTGTTAAATATAGATAATCTAAGAGTTTGGTACAAGACATACAAGGGCTACTCAAAGGTATTGGATGGGGTGAAGCTCTGTGTTTCAAGGGGTGAAAAAGTAGGGATTGTAGGTGAATCCGGGTGTGGCAAAACAACGACAATGAAAACTGTTCTGAGGCTTCAAGAGGACATTGGGGCATTGACTTTAGATGACTCCATAATCACTTTTGAAGGTGAGAATGTTTTAGAAATGGACGAGCCTGCACTTCTAAACTTTAGAAGAAACAAGGTTTCTATGATTTCGCAATCACCAATGGCAGCTTTAAATCCTGTTTTTACTATAGGCGAGCAAATGTATGACGTTCTAAAATAT
Organism: Bacillota bacterium; assembly: GCA_023622515.1. GTDB lineage: Bacteria > Bacillota > Clostridia > Saccharofermentanales > DTU023 > SFFI01. The sequence goes on from JAMNZB010000039.1 coordinate 17,845, forward strand.
ACCGGTCGCTATGAAAGTGGGAGTAAAGAGGAAATAAGAGAAGCTGCAATCAAGGCTATTGATGATGTCATGATTGCTGATCCGGAACGCATTTTAGATTCTTATCCTCACCAGCTTTCGGGCGGAATGCGTCAACGTATTTGCATTGCGACAGCCTTGGCAAAACCATGTGAACTTTTGATTGCAGATGAACCGGGAACAGCCCTTGATGTAACTGTTCAGGACCAAATCCACGCACTACTGCGTAATCTTGTCGATGATGGTAAACGTTCACTTATTATGATTACCCACTCCCTTGGAGTAGTTAGAGATTTAGTTGACAGAATCTATGTTATGTATGCGGGCAATATAGTTGAAACGTGTGTAACGAAAAACTTATTTAAATCGCCGCTTCATCCTTATACTGAAGGCTTATTAGCAAGTGTACCCAGACTCTCGGGCGGAGGGTTAAGTTCGGGAATCTATGGCTATGTCCCTGATTATTTTAATCCGCCTCAAGGATGTCGGTTTTCTGATAGGTGTAAATTTTGCAAGCAGGAATGCTTGGAAAGCAAACCTCCACTTGTGCGGATTTCAGATGATCACGAAGTTGCATGCTTTAAATATGTATAGAAAAGGTGGGTTCGTATGGAACAAGATTTGATTAAAATTAGAAATCTTTGCATGCATTTTCCTATTGGGAAAAATAAGACGGTAAAAGCAGTAGATGGAATAGATTTAGATGTAAAACAAGGGGAAATTCTTGGTCTGGTCGGCGAGTCTGGCTCTGGGAAAAGTACTATTGCCTATACTCTTATGGGAATGTATCAGCAGACAAGTGGTGAAATATATTTTGGAGAAGATTTAATTACTTCTGAAACTAAAGGCAGAAGTAAAGCATTCCGTAAAAATGCTCAAATAGTATTTCAAGATCCCGGTTCATCGCTAAACTCCTTTCACGATGTCAGAACAATATTGAGCCTGCCTTTGAAAGTACATAACATTGTTCCTAAGCATGAGATGGATGATAAAATTTTAGAGATTTTAGAAACGGTTGAACTACCGTCTGATTTCATGTTTAAATCCCCAAACGCTATTGGCGGAGGAGAAAAACAGCTGGTTGCCATAGCAAGGGCAATCTGTACCGATCCTAAATTCATCATCCTGGATGAACCGACTTCTTCTCTTGATGTTTCAATTCAAGCAAAAATCCTACATATGTTGTTAGATTTGAAGAAAAAGAACAATCTAACCTATATTTTTATTACTCATGACCTAGGTGTTATCCGGAATGTTTCTGATCGTGTGGCCATTATGTATCTTGGAAAGATTTGTGAAATAGCACCTACCGTAGAGTTCTATAACAACCCGCTACATCCCTATACACAAATGCTTCTATCGGCGATTCCTGTTATATCAGAGGAAGAGGAAGAGTTAAAGCCGAAGAGAATTAAAAGTGTGGGAGAAATACCTTCCCCTGTTAATGTACCCAAAGGATGCAGTTTTAATACCCGTTGTATTTATAAAACCGATATATGCGAAGAGAAAGATCCTGAAATGCAGGAGATTTCTCCAGGACATTTTGTCCGTTGTCATCTTCAAAGTAAATAAATTCTGTTAGCAGAATTTATTATAAAAACGAGCTAACTTTTAGTTGTGTAGCTTAGAAAAAGGAGAAAAATATGAGAAAGAAATTATCAATAATCCTGATCTTGTGTTTGTCTTTAGTTATGTTTTCTGCTTGTGGTGAGAAAAAACAAAGTGACGAACCAAAATCAAGTACTGTAAAGACAACAGAGCCGGCATCAGAAACTGATGAGAGTGAAAAGGCTAATGATGAGGCAAGTGATAAGGCAAGTGATGATTCAAGTACTAAGGCTGTAAGAGAAAGCATTATCAGAATGACAGCTGATAGTACACCGACTCTTGATCCCGGTGCCCATACGGGTAACTCAAGTGCTATTGCATACGTAAATATATATGATACGTTAGTGTTTCCCACAGCAGATGGTGTTGAGCCGAATTTAGCAGAGAGTTATGAAGCGAATGAAGATGGTACTTCATTTACATTCAAATTAAAGCAAGGTGTAAAATTTCATAATGGTGATGAGCTGAAAGCCTCTGACGTTGTCTTTACAACAAAAAGAATGATGACGATGGGAGAGGGTTTTGCTTATCTATATGAAGGTATCGTTAAAGATGTTGTAGCTGATGATGACTATACAGTCACTTTTATTTTGGAAAAACCATATGCCCCCTTTGTGTCTACTTTATGTAGGTTATATATCCTCAATGAAAAGTTAGTAATGGATAATTTAGCAGAGGGTTCTTATGGTGATTTTGGGGACTATGGGCGTGCTTGGCTCTTAGCTAATGACGCGGGGTCGGGTCCATACATGACAAAAGAAATGGTCCAAAATGACTATTTCTTAGCAGAAAAGTTTGATGATTGGCATGGTGGTTGGGAGAACAGAGCGAATGCCCCTGAGCAGTTTAAACTTATCTACGGGACAGAATCATCAACTGTGCGCACAATGATGTCAACACAAACCTTGGAAATTTCTGACCAGTGGCAAAGCAAGGAAAGTTTAGAAGCGCTGGATAAGTTAGATGGCGTTGATTTAGCTAGATATTCCACGAGGCTTATGCAAAATGTAATTTTCAACTGCACAAAAGCGCCAATGGATGATATTAATGTTCGAAAGGCAATGTGCCATTTACTGGACTATGAGACTTTAATCGAAGTAGCCTTTCCGGGCTCAAAACAGCCAGCTGGGCCAGTTTCATATTTCACTGCCGGACATGTTGATTGTACGCAATATGAATATGATGTAGAAAAGGCCAGAGAGTATATTGAAAAATCCAAGTATGCGGATAATATTGGTGATTATACTTTAGATTTTATGCAAATTTCAGACAATGAATTCCTAGGAAAAGTTGCCCTACAATTACAAGCGGCAGCAAAACAAGTAGGAATAAAGATTGTCATTGAAAAAGCAACATGGAATATTTACCAAGAACGCGTCAGCAATCCTGAATCGGCGCCGCATATTACCAGCTGTAACTCAGGGCCTTCTTTTAACGAAGCAGGGGCTACATTGGAGTCTCAATTCCATAGCAAAACAGCTGGATCATATGAGAATTCCAGTTGGATAATTAGTGATGAACTTGATGCGAAAATTGAAGATTGTATGTCAACACTAGATGAGAAGGAGCGTTTTGAAAAATATGCTGAATTACAGCATTACGTAACTGATGAGCTCTGTCCTACAGCTTGGCTTGCTGACTTGACAGAAAGGGTAGCTTATCAAGCCAATTACGTAAGTATACCGGCTGCAGAGAGCACGGGAGATGAAGTAAAAGCGTATCTCATGGGCTATCCATTCTTTATGCCGGATATCTCAATTGATATCACTAAATAATATAATCTGCCACATACAATGCAGGAAAACCCTGCATTGTATGTTTCTTGGAAAGGGTTTATATGAAGATAAAGACCATAATGTGTAATTCGAGTAAAGAGTTTTTTGAAAAACATTCAAAAATTCGAGAAAGTCTTGCTACTCAAGAGGTGGAACTGCTGGTTACAAATATAGAAAAGGGACCTGTTTCTCTTGAAACTTTGTTTGATGAGGCTCTGGCAGGACCTTATATTTTGAAAGAAGTTATCCTTGCTGAAGAGCAAGGATGTGATGCTGTCGTACTGGATTGTGCTGCTGACCCTGTGCTAGGAGCCGCAAGGCAGGTTTCTAACTTACCTGTGGTTTCTGCAGGTGAAGCCAGTCACCATATAGCCCTAATGCTTAGTGACAATTTTTCAATCATAACAACTCTAGATGAATCCATAAGTATGTTTAGAGAGAACGTTAGCAAGTATGGCTATGCAAGTAAGGTGAAATCTATAAGAGCAATTAATTTGAAGGTCTTGGACCTTGAGGATGAAGAAAAAACATTAGAGGCGCTCTATAAAGAAGCTCTGGCAACAATTGAAGAAGATGGTACAGAGTGTATTGTTTTAGGCTGTACGGGAATGTTATTAGTCAGAGACCGTTTACAGGAAAAATTGGGTATACCTGTGGTAGAGCCTTTGACGATGGGTATTCTTTTAGCGGCGGATTTGGTAAGAGCCGGCTTGAAGCAAAGTATGTTGTCATATAAAAAACCTTCTGAACACTCACAGAAATTACTTAAAAATTTATAAGACGGGGGACTTTATGAAAAAGAAATTTGTTTTTGAAAACGTGACTCAGATTGAAGACTTTGTAAGAGGATGTACATTCTATGGTACCGGTGGGGGTGGAGACTACGATCAGGGAGTTGATGCTTTAAAGAAACAGCTTGAGAAAGGTAATGAAATTGGTTGGGTTGATGCTGAGGAGTTGAATGACTCGGACTTTTCTTGTTGTCCTTTCCTAATGGGTTCAATTGCCCCGGAAACAGACGAAGTTAAAAGGGAAAGAACAGTTATTTATGGGCTAGGCGATCCTCCTCTGGATAATACTCAAGCCATGGTTAGGGCAGTTACTCATTTAGAAAAAATAAAGGGAAAAGAAGTGACAGCCTTAGTTCCCATTGAGTTGGGTGGTGGAAATACTGCAGCCTGCATTGCGGCAGCGGCGGAAAAAGGTATTGCTGTTGTTGATGGAGATTATACAGGCAGAGCAATTCCGGAAATCCAGCAAACGACACCCTATATTTTTGAAAAAGAACTCATGCCTATAACGTCTGTTGATTGGTGGGAAAATGTTGCGGTAATCCCGGAAGCAGTAAACTGGCGTATGGCAGAGAGAATTGGGAAGATGGTTTCTGCTGCCGGCTATGGAAAGTGTGCACAGGCAGGCTTCTTTTTCTCTAACAAGGATATGAAAGAGATTTTAATTAAATCAACAATGACGGAATGTTATGAGGTTGGTAAAGCAATCCGTGAGGCAGTAGAAAACAATGAAGATCCGGCTGAAGCGGCAATAGCTGTAGCAGGCGGTTGGATTGTTTTCAGAGGCCAGGTAACGGCCAAAGAATGGAAAGATGAAAATGGCTATTATTGGGGCACGCACACGATTAGTGGAGTGGATGAATTTACAGGTTCTGAACTTAAGATATGGTTTAAAAACGAGAATCATGTCTCGTGGTTGAATAATGAAGCTTATATCACCAGTCCCGATATGCTACAGATTATCGATAGAAAAACCGGTATGCCCTATACCAACAACAAAATAGAAGAAGGAATGGACGTTACTGTAATTGCGATGAAAGCGCGAGAAGAGTTTAGAACAGAACGCGGCTTATTTATCCTTAGTGCAAAAGCTTTTGATTTTGATCTGGAATACATTCCGGTTGAGGAAATATTAAAAGTTTAGAGTTGAAAAAGTTTTTTCACGATAAAAGCAAAGGAAAGCTTTAGCTGTCCTACAGAGGTGAAAGAATCTTCCTGGAGGAGTTCCTCGATTCGATTTTTCCTCTGTAGGACAGTGTTTCTATGGATGAATAACTTGTCAGCAACTTCTGACGTCGTAAAATTGCTCTGAATAAGGCAGTCAAGTGTTTCTTCCAGATTGGCCTCGTGTTGTGAGTCGTAATCCTTGATTGGGTCAAAAACGTTATTAACAATTTTTTGAGCAGTTGCTGAGTCAATCTGCGAAAGGATATAATAAAATGTCTCTATGTCATTGAAAAACTTTGTTGTAGGCTCTTGGTAAATGTTTTCGATAATTCTTATACCTGCTGATGCCTTGAAATAAGCGGAGTGTATTTCTGATAGGTTTAAATAAGTATTGCCATGGCAGATTGTAAGAGGAATATCTATCACATTAGCTTCCGTTCTTAGCTGCACAAGTTTTTTAGTAATACTAGCGCGACTAGCCATTTTGTTGTCATATAATATGACTTGTTGGTTCATGCCAAATTTAACAAGTATTTCGCTTTCGAAAATGTTTTCTAAAATGTGATAGTAGTCTTGCCTTTTATTATCAAAGTGATAGAAGAAAATTGAATTGTTATCAATTTTGAAGGGTTTTATTACTATTAATTCATTAAGATGTTCTATAAATTCTAAAGAGAGTTGTTTTGCCTGAATAAGAAGATTTTCTAAGTCTCCAAAAGTATTAGTTAATAAGTCCTTAAGGAAAATATTTTGCATCCTCTTTTGATAATCTTCCATCCGCACGTTGCTTAATAGACTTACGGACAAGGCCTCTGTTGTTTGCAAGATTGCTAGGCGCATTATATCAGTAATTTGTTCGTCAACGGCAGTAATGACCAAAGAACC
>JAMNZB010000075.1 GCA_023622515.1 Bacillota bacterium
AGGAAAAGGGTATACTTCCCTCTAACAAGCACTATATACCTTCCTTGCCGATTTCATAATAACAAATCCTTGGAGGAATCTACCTGTCGTTTCCGACAGTGTAAATCCCTTTTTAAACTGAGAAAAAGCCTAGATTTTCCCTATGAGAAAAAGCTTACAGCAGCTGTAAGTGTTATTTGCAGCCAGGAGGACGTACAATCAGGCTAACAGATGAAATAAAGCTATAAGCAAGGGAGGCCTTCATTATGGAAGCAATATTAAAGGTTCAATCGCTAAAAAAATACTATGGGAAGGAAGCTAATTTAACAAAAGCCTTGGACGGGATTACCTTCCAGGTGATGAAAGGTGAGTTTTTAGGCATCATGGGCAGCAGCGGATCCGGTAAGACAACTCAGCGGATCCGGTAAGACAACTCTCTTAAACTGCTTAGCCACCATCATTAAGCCAACCGAAGGGGAAATTTACTTGCAAGGCAAGGAATTAAGTAGCTTAGGCGAAGATGCCCTGGCAAGCTATCGGGGAAGGCAAATAGGCTATATCTTTCAAAACTTTGAATTGATTGATAATTTAACAGCAAAAGAAAATATCCTCTTACCCCTTTCTCTACATAAATTTTCAGAAAAAGAGAGTCTTGAGCGATTAAATATGCTGGCCGGCTATTTAGATATTCCGGATGTATTAAATAAATTTCCCAAGCAAATGTCCGGAGGGCAAAAGCAAAGGGTGGCTGCAGCCAGGGCCTTAATCTTAGACCCCAAGATTGTTCTTGCCGATGAGCCGACCGGGGCCTTGGACTCGAAGAACGCCCGAATTTTAATGGAGAGGCTGACCAGGCTCAACGAGGCAGAAAATACCACCATCCTGATGGTTACCCATAATTCTTTTGCGGCAAGCTTTTGCAATAGGATTCTTTTTATCCAAGACGGCAAACTCTTTCATGAGCTAAGGCGTGATTATCCTCGTGAATCCCAGCAAGATTTTTACCGGAGAATCCTCCAGGTTATGGGCACACTGTCCGGAGGAGAAGAGCCTGGTTTCTAAACCGGGCAAGAGAAAGAGTATGAGGAAGGAATTATGTTTTATAAATTAATCAGAAGAAACAGCCAAAGAAACCGCCGGGACCAGAGCCTCTATTTCAGTTCCATGGTCATTTCAATCATCGCCTTTTATGTCATTTTATCCCTTGAAAATCAAGATGTTATGGTCTTCTTGAAGACCATGGAAAGCGACGCCGTTAATCGTTTAATGCAGATAATTCCCGTATTTTATCTAACGAGCCTGGTCATTCTTTTTTTCCTGGTTTACTTTGCCGGCAGTATCCAGATGGAAAGAAGAAAACACGAGTTGGGGGTCTATTTGTCTCTGGGCATGAAGCGCAGCCGTTTATTTGTTATGCTTGTCTTGGAGGATTTGCATAGCAACCTTCTTGCCCTCCTAATCGGTCTGCCGGTAGCCATTTTGCTCTCTGAATTTGTCAGTCTGGTCACCGCTAAAGTTATTGGCCTCGGTATTATCGGCCACAGATTTACCCTTTCACTTCCGGCGATTCTTTTCACCATTATCGGTTTTCTCTTGGTCAAACTCTCTTCCTCTGCCTTTCTCAGCCTGCATATTAGCCAAAAGGAGATTGGCCAACTCCTAGCCCCCTCCCCCTCCGGGACCAAGAAACAATGGCCCAAAGGAGTCTATTTTCTAGCCGGTGTTTTCGGACTGCTCATGCTGGCAAAAGCCTATCAATACGGCATCAGCGGCAGGGCTTGGGTGAGCATGTACCATATGGCTATAACGGTTTTTCTGGGGGGAACAGGAACAATCTTGCTCTTCTTCGGCCTTAGATTCGCCATCGGTTTTCTCGTAAATCTCGGACCTAAAAGAGCCTTACACACCTTCAACTTCAGGCAGGTTCAAGAATTGCTGATTCACCGTTCAACTACAGCCGCCATATGCTCTCTCCTCATTTTTTCCGCCCTTTGCCTATTTATTGTAGGCATCAGCATCACGGCAAATACACCGGAAGATGAACATGTCTTAGATTATACCTTTAGCTACAGGGACAAAAAGAAGGACTCTGAAGAAAATCTGACCAGCGCCCAAGTGCAAAGCTATCTAGAAGAGGCCGGCCTGAATTCACGCTTTTCCGGTCTGCCGGAAGTTCGGCTGGGTTATCCTAAAGCTCTCTCCGGCTTGTCTTTGGATAATCTCCTGGAAGAAATCGCCCAAGCAGGACCCGGTGGGAAGAGGGCTGCTCTCATAAACAATCTGAGCCAGTATGATAACTGCCATTTTATCTCCTTAGGTGGCTACAATGAATTGAGGAAGGCAGCCGGGATGGAGCCTATCCGGCTAAGAGATAGGGAGGCTTGCCTCTATATGGATAAGGAATTTCTTCTGGAAGAAGAGCTCTTAAACTCTATCCTAGCCGAGGGGCCAGGCATTCAATGGGGAACGGAGATCCTGACCTTAAGAGGTCAAGTGGAGTCCCTCTCCCTTGTCACCGACCGGGCCATTACTCTTGGCCTTGCCCTGATTGTCCCTGACTCCTACTTTGAAACCTATGTAGGGGACCGCTATGCCGGCTTTGTGAGCGGAATTTTACAAGAAGATTTTATCAAGGAAAAAGGATTAATGAGGGCCATTGGGGAGACTAATGAGCTATTGGACAATACCCCTTTAGACTATGAAAGTTACCTGCAAAATATCGGTCGTCAACTCTTCTATATTGTAGCCGCCAGTTATTTAACCCTGTATCTGGCCATTATCTTTTTAGTTGTGGCCAATACCGGTATAGGGGTCCAGTTCTTGATGGGCCAGCGGAAAACACATAGGCGCTACCAAACCCTGGTTTATTTAGGGGCCGGCTACGACACCTTGTGCCAATCCGCAAGAAAGCAAATTAGCTGGTATTTCGGCCTGCCTATCTTGGTCGCCTTAGTCAATAGTTTCTTCGGGGTCCAAGCGCTGTTTTCCGGTTTTTTGCCCTCCAGCATTGAGGCAGAGGCAAATTCACCGAAACAGCGACTCATCTTCAGCCTGGTTCTTGCTATACTTATTGTTGTTGAGTATATCTACATACATTTGGTGAAGAAGGGCAGCGACAAATTCTTGTGGACTTTAATGAGCCCCAAGCGGGAAGAATAGCTAAAGGAGCCGGCTTTGAAACGAATTATTATCGTCGAAGATGAGGAATTAATACGAGAAGAGCTTTCCCTCATGTTGGAGAAAGCCGGCTACCGGGTAGAAAGCCTCTGTGAATTTCAGGGGGTAGCCGAGCAAGTTCTTGAGGCTGACCCCGATTTGCTCATATTGGATTTGAACCTACCAAAGGAAAGCGGCTTCCGAATTTGTCAAAATATTAAAAAGAAAAGCTCTCTTCCCATCCTGGTCCTCACCTCCCGCGAACAGGTAAAAGACGAAGTCCGGGCACTGAAACTGGGGGCAGACGAATATCTGACCAAGCCCTTTAGAAAAGAAAGACTGCTCGCCCGCATAGAAAACTTGCTTAAGCGCTATGAGGCCAGAGCCAATTTGCTGGCTAGGGATGACTTTTTGCTCGACAGGAATACTTACACCCTCTATTTTCAAGAAAATTCTACCGTCTTACCGGCCAATCAAGGTAAGCTTTTGGAGGCCTTCCTGACTACAGAGACCGACCTGCTTTCCAAGGAGAAATTAAGCTTACTTCTCTGGGGTACGACAGAATTTATCGATGAAAACGCTTTACAAGTAAATATTACAAGGCTGCGCAGGGTCCTAAAAGAAGTTGGCCTGCCCTACCGGGTCGTGGCGGTCCGGGGTATTGGCTACAAGCTGATAAGAGAGCCCTGTAAGTGATGGAGACAAGGAGAGGCGAGCGCCCTCCTGCCGGCATAGATTATGGTGACAACGATGAAGAAAAAGCTGAAGCACAATTGGACATATCTTAAGCCCTACCTTCCTTGGCTACTCATTATCTTAGCCATAGAGCTGTTTTCAGCCATCCTGCTCTGGTTGGCTGATGTGAAAGCTTTCCATGCCCTACTGCCTCTACTTATCTTATTCGGCCTGGCTGCCTTTATCCTGGTCACTTACGCCCTCATAAAAGTAGAAGAAAAGAGGGAGAAGGCCCTTAGGGATTTCTTGCAGGACCCGACCTGCAAGAATGAAAAGAAATTACGCGACTGCTATCCGGCAGACAAAAGAGAAAGGATTGAGCTTTTAGCGGCAACCCTCTATGAGAAAGAGTTGAAAATTGAAAAGGCTCATGCTAGCTTGGCAGACTATGAAGACTATGTCGAATTATGGGCCCATGAAATTAAGCTCCCCCTATCCCTTTTAACACTCATCTTAGATAATCAAGAGGAGGCTCTTCCGCCGGAACTTCTTTTTAAACTGGACTATGTCCGAAGTCAAATTCAAAACAATATTGCCCAGATTTTATTTTACTACCGGGTAAGAGGCGAAAAGAAAGACTATTTCTTGGAGAAAATAAATATCGGCTCCTGCCTCAGCGAGATATTAAAGGACTATGAACCCCTGGTCCGGGAAAAAAATCTAACCGTCAATCGTCAGAATCTTGATTATGAGGTCTATACAGACCGCAGGACCTTTGATTTTATGATAGGGCAGGTCATGACCAACACCCTCAAATATTCCGGCAGCAAGCCCCGCCTCGATATTTCTGCCCGAGATTATAAAGGGAAAGTAAGCCTAAGCCTGGAAGATAATGGGCAAGGAGTCAAAGAATGCGACCTCCCCTATATTTTTGAAAAGTCTTTCACCGGAGATTCCGGAGAGGCCAGAAAAAGATCAACCGGGATGGGCCTATATTTGCTAAAAGAGTTAGCCGACGACTTACAGATCGATATCGTGGTTTCCTCAAAATGGCAGGAAGGCTTCACCATAAGCTTTTCTTTTCCCCGATAAATCTTCTGCGGTCAACATCCGGCTGCCTCTAGCTTTACTTTTATCTATTATTTCCGTTTGGGAACTAATGTACCTTTCTTCTTTTCTTTCCCTTTGTTACGCTCAGCTTGGTATGCGTACGATTAAAATGAAGGATAGGTCATTATGAATAGCATAGAAGCGGATAGAATGAATAACAAGGAAAGTAATCATAGCGGAAATAGTGGCAAGAGCAAGAAAAAAAACGAAGGGAATATGGCTATAGACCGAGCCGAGGGCATCCTCTTGCAAAAGAAGCTATTACGCAAAGAATTAAAGAAAAGACGAGCCGCCATCGCCCCTTCCGACCACGAGGCATTTTCCCGTAAAGTAGCTGAATATATCATTGGCTCAGAAGCCTTTGCCAAGGCCCGAATTATTTTTTCCTTTTACCCCATGGGTAGGGAACTTCGCATTGACCGCTTATTCCCTACTGCCAAAGAACAGGGGAAAACACTTGTCTTTCCTGTTTGCTTTGAGGAAGGCAGGATGGAAGCCTATCAACCCGGCGACTATAATAATATGGCTCTTGATTCCTATGGCATCCCTGCCCCTTCGCCTGAAAGGGACAGGCTGGTCGAACCCGGAGAAATCGACCTGTGCCTGGTACCTCTCTTGGGATTTGACAAAGACTTATACCGGATTGGCTATGGGGGTGGCTACTATGATCGTTTTTTGCTCCGCCTGCGTGATGCTGCTGACATCATAGGGGTAGCCTTCTCTATCCAAGAAGTTGCCAGGATACCGCGAGAATCCTTTGATATGAAATTACCCTTACTGGTTACAGAAAAGGGCTTTCTATCTGCCCCCTAAGACCTGAAAAACGAACATAGAGATAGATCCCGGGAAATCGCCTTCATGGGAAGGCCGGTTGAAGCGCTTCCGGAGTCCGGACTATCCGCCAACGGGAAGATTCTACTGATGCAACTTTCGTAGGCCTGGCAAAATCCCGCTTTGGGAAAAAAGTTCTGTTTTTTACACTGAAGACTATTAGGAGACAAGATGCTTAAGAAATATTTTCAACAATTTTCCTGGTTTTTAGACTATTACAAAAAGGACTATATAATTGGGCTTATCTGCCTCAGCATTTCTAATATTTTGACTTTACTCCCACCCCGTCTGCTAGGGAATACCACAGACGCTATTGTCCTTGCCACAATTGACGGAAAACTTCTGCTGGGCAATATTGCCTTGATTAGCGGAATCGCTTTGATAAATTACTTTTTCAATTATCTCTGGGGATACAAAATTTTTAGGGCAGGTGATGAGATTGACCGGCTGGCCCGCATTCGGATTTTTGAGCGTATATTAAAGCAAGGCCCCCATTTTTTTACAAAAAACTCAACAGGGAGCATTATGGGAAAAGCCACGAACGATGTTGAGGCCTTGAGCGACTTCGCCGGTTACGGTGTGATGGCCTTTTACGATGCTACAGCCTGGCCTGTAATGCTCCTCCTGATGATGCTTAGCATTTCCCCGAAAATAACCCTGCTCTCCCTCATCCCCTATCCCTTTCTGGTTATTTTCGCTAAAGTAATCGGCAGTAAATTGTATAGATATTATGAGGAGGCCCAAGAAGCTTTTGACGCGATGAATGAATCTGTCCTTGAGGGAGTAGCCGGAGTGCGGGTGGTGCGTGCCTACAACCTGGAAGAAAAAGAGATAAAGCGCTTTGGAAAAGCCGCCGACCATCTGTTCCAAAAGAATATGCGGGCCGTTATCTTTTCACAACTCTATGGGCCTGCTACAAGACTGATACCTGCTCTTGCCTTCATTATTGCTATGTTTTTCGGCATTTTTGAAATTCGTAAGGGCAGCTTGTCTACGGGCAACCTCCTGACCTTCAGTTTTTATCTTAATATGTTAAGCTGGCCTATGATTTCTATCGGAGAATTCATCATTACAGCCCAGCAAGGCTCCGCCTCCATGGAGCGTATCGATAGCTTGCTAAAGGAGGAGCTTGATGTTCCGGACCGGGAAAACACATTAGCTTTTCCCGAAAATACGGATATCTTTGTTGAGCATTTGGATTTTCAATATCCCCTCAGCAAGGATGAATATGCCTTAGAGGATATTTCCTTTAGCCTGAGAGAGGGGGAAACACTCGGCATTGTCGGCCCTGTCGGCTCGGGAAAAACAAGTCTTTTACGGCAATTTCTTCACTTCTATCCTCTTGAGAAAAACCGGGTCTTTATTGGAGGAAAGGACCTGGCCGACCTTAACCGAGATGAACTGAAAAAGCATATCGCCTATGTTCCCCAGCAGAGTTTTCTCTTTTCGAAAAGTATTAAAGACAATATATTACTTGGGGCCGGCGATGGGCAAATTGCCAATGGCAGTGCCCTGGAGCGATTGGAAAATGTCTTAATCCGGGCTGACCTTGCCAAAGACTTACCCCAGTTTGTCGACGGACTGCATACACAAGCCGGAGAAAAGGGTATTGCCCTGTCCGGAGGGCAGAAGCAACGTATTTCCATTGCCAGGGCCCTCATGAAGGAAGCCAGCATCCTCATCTTGGATGACTGTCTCTCTGCCGTTGATGCCTTAACAGAGGAAAATATCTTGTCCGCTTTACAGGGAGAACGCAAGGGAAAAACATGCCTGATTGCTGCCCATAGGCTTTCTGCCGTGAAGCATGCGGATAAGATTTTGGTCCTGCAAAAAGGGCGAATTAGTGAAGTCGGCTCACATGAGGACTTAATCAAGCGAGGTGGCTGGTACAAGGAACAATACCTTAAACAACAACTTGAACCGGCCAAGACCGGGTAAAGGAGGCGCGCATGACAAAATCAAGTTTGCAAAAAAATCCGGCAAGCACATCGGAGCCGGAGAATGAAGTCATAAAGAAAAAAGGTTTGAAAGAAAGACAGCGTTTTCGGGTAAAAATGCTTTTTACTTACACTTGGCGTGCTAAAAAATATTTTCTTCCAGGATTTATTGTGGAAGGCCTGGCAACAGGAGTCGACCTGGTCGCCCCAATCCTCATCGGACAAATTCTAAACCGGCAGGTTATTGATGCCGCCGGAACATCGGGGGTTGACCACTATTTACGGCTTCTCTTGTTCTACTTTTGCGCCGTCTTTATCTCGGCCGGTTTACGCTATAGCTCGCAAGTCTTGTTTCAATATACAGCCAACCATGTAGGGAGGTTAATACAAACAGATGTTTTTTCACACCTGCAAGCGCTGCCACTATCCTTTTTTGACCATATGCCGGCGGGGAAAATTGTCTCGCGTGTCACCAATGATAGCAATGCCGTCAAAATGCTCTATGCCCAGGTCGTGACCAGACTCATCACGGCAGGAATCTATGCCCTGGGTATTTATATCAGTTTATCTCTTCTCGATTACCGGCTTTTTCTTCTAGCCCTCATCCCCTTGCCTCTTTTGTATTTTGTCTTTAAGGATTTTAAGAGCAAATCTTCGACTTACAATCAAAGTCTAAGGAGAAGCCTTTCCGAATTAAACAGCCAGCTGAATGAAAATATTCAAGGTATGGAGATTATTCAAAGTCTGGGGCGTGAGAATAGGGTTTATAGTGAATTTAGGGCCCTCAATGATGAACACTTTGAAACAAATGTAAAATACAGCAAACTCTTCGCTTACAGCACCCATAATATTACCGATGTCCTCGATACACTGGTCATGGCGGCCATCCTCGCCTATTTCGGCTATGCCTCTCTTAGTGGCAAATATGATGTACCCTTAGGTAATCTTTATGTATTCATTGAATATATGCGCAGACTTTTTGAGCAGTTCAATACGGTCATGCAGCGGGTGGGGAATCTGGAACGCTCTCTTGGGGCAGCCGACCACATTTTTGAGTTGCTGCAAGTTGAAAAAGCAGACTATATCTCCGGAGAACTTGAGGAGTTTTCAGGAAATATCGAGTTTTCCGATGTGCATTTTTCCTATCTTGAAGATGAGCCGGTACTCAAGGGAATCTCCTTGCGTATTGAAGCCGACTCAAGGGTTGCCTTTGTGGGCGCTACCGGTTCAGGGAAAAGTACCATTATGAACTTGCTCTGCGGTTTCTATCCTCTTGATAGCGGAAAAATCCTCATTGACGGCAAAGATTTAACAAGTCTGCCCCTACTCAGTCTACGCCAAAAAATGGCCTTTGTCTTACAAGACCCCTTTCTTTTTAAAGGAACACTTTACAACAATATTGCCTTAGGGGACGAAAAGATTAGTCCGGAGAAAGCGACTCGGGCCTTGCTGGATGTGGGCGGCAATAAGCTGCTCAGTCGTCTGGAAGAAGGCATTATGAGCCCTGTCGGTGAGCACGGACAAGGCTATTCAACGGGAGAGCGCCAACTCATTTCTTTTGCCAGAGCCCTGGCCAAAGAGCCGGAAATCCTCATTTTAGATGAAGCCACCGCCAATGTAGACTCTGAAACTGAGGCCATTATTCAAGAGGGGATTGCCCGCCTGCAAAAAGACCGGACCACCCTTCTGATTGCCCATAGACTTTCTACAATCAAAGAGGCCGATCAAATTTATGTCCTGGATCGGGGGCAAATTGTCGAGTCCGGAACCCATGAAAGTCTCTCTGCCTTAGGCGGTATCTACGCCAAGATGTACGAGGAACAGTTCGGAAGTGTCCGCTAGGAAATATTTTATGAGAGGCAATAATGAGTATGCTCAGCGGAGTATATGCCTACTTCCACATGATATGTCTGCCAAAAGCGGTAGCGAACAATGACCCAAGGCCCTTAATCCTATGAAGGACCGGCTAAGAATAAAAAATAAGGAGAGCACTTTTCAACGGATTAAGTGTTCTCCTTGATTCTATAAGTTCGCAGACAGGACTTAGACCAGTTGTTGCTTCAAACTGGCCATAGCCAACTTGCGATGGTCTTTTGTCCAGCCAAACAAACCGCCGGTATGGATAAAGAGGATGTTCTCATACTTATCAAAGCTTCCCTTCCCTATTTCACTACATAGACCACGGAAGGCCTTTCCTGTGTAGCAGGGGTCGAAGATAACCGCTGATTCTGCTGCAAGATCAAGTAAAAAGAAAATCTCCTCTCGGGTCGTTTTGGCATAGCCTTCACCAATGTACCGGTCATTAATGATAATCATTCCATTGTCAATATCCTCCGGATTATTCGGGTCGGCCATGTTGGCTAAAATATCCTGTATTACTTGGACAAACTCCTCTTCTTTTTTACTGACAGAGAAACCCCAGATATCTTTTCCTGCTTTTTGGATTTGATTCTCAAAATATAGGCCGGCATAGGTACCGCCTGAGCCAACTGCTAAAACGATGGCATCAAATTTGAGGTCCATAGCCTTTTCCTGGTCAAGGATTTCCCGGAAACACTCCCTGTAGCCCAGAGAGCCGACAGCATTGGAGGCCCCGACAGGAATCAGGTAGGCTTTTTTTCCTTCCTGGGCCAAAGAGTCTTTTAGGGATGCCATAAAATCCAAGGCATCCACATCCTCTTCAATTAAATAGACTTTTGCACCGGAAACTAAGTCGAAAAAGGTATTCCCCTCAAAGTCTTCTATGGCCGGTCCATCAGCAGACCTAAGCACCAAGATACAGGACAAGCCAAGCCTTGCACAGGCAAAAGCTGTCGCCCGGCAGTGGTTAGATTGAATCGCCCCTGTTGTGATAACCGTGTCGCAGCCTTGCTTGATGGCATCAAAAAGGGCGTATTCCAGCTTCCTTATTTTATTGCCGGATACTTCCATTCCCGTAAAATCATCGCGTTTCAGGAAAATATTCTTGCCCAATCGTTTCGACACCGCCTCCATTTTTTGAATCGGTGTGGGCAAATTGGCCAGTTCTACTTTCTTTGTCAACAATTTATTTTTCATGACTTTTACCTTACCTCTCACTTACAAGTAAAAATTCTTCCAAGCCATTTTAATCTTGGTATAACACACAGGCAACCTGGTGGTCGCTTTCTATTTCCAGCAAGGGGGGCGTACCCTCTTTACACTTGTCTGAAGCCTTTGGACAGCGGTTAAAGAACCGGCAAATCGGCTCCGGATTTATAGGACTTGTCAACTCGCCCTCAATCAATATTCGTTCACGTTTTTTCTTCAGAGAGGGGATTGGTACCGCTGATAATAAGGCCTGGGTGTAAGGGTGTAAAGGCTTCCTGAAAAGTTGCTCTGTGGGGGCTTTTTCTACGATTTGCCCAAGATACATAACAGCAATTTCGTCGGAAAAGTGATTGACTACACTGAGGTCATGAGTAATAAACAGATAGGTTAAATTATGTTCATTCTGCAATTCTGTCAATAAATTCAAAATCTGAGCTTGAATAGAAACGTCAAGAGAGGAAACGGGTTCATCACACACTATAAATTTAGGACTTAGCGATAGGGCCCTGGCAATTCCTACCCTTTGCCTCCTTCCGCCATCCAATTCATGGGGGTAGACATTAACCAATCTCGAAGACAAGCCTACTGTCGACATCAAGTCCAGTACACGCTGTTTTCGTTCTTTTCTGTTTTTACAAATATCCTGCCTGATCATAGGTTCTTCTATGGCGTCACTAATCGGTTTTCGCGGGTCAATAGAAGAAAAGGGGTCTTGGAAAATGATCTGCATATCCTTCCGTTGCCTGCGCATTTCTTTTTTGTCCAGGCTTAATATATCTTTCCCTTCAAAATATATCTCCCCGGCGGTAGGCTCCAATAATCTCAGCAAGACACGGCCGGTCGTTGATTTCCCGCAACCTGACTCTCCGACTAAGCCCAAGGTACTCCCCTTGTCAATAGTAAAATTAAGGTCGTCAACAGCATGTAATTGGCCACGCGATGTCGGGAAATATTTCTTTAAATTTTTGGCTTCTAAAAGAACATTATTCATTTCGCTCCAACCTTCCTTGTATAATAGATTCTTCATCGTAGAGATGGCATTTGACAAAATGCTCTTCGTTTCGCATTACACGGGGAGGAGGTTCTGTTTTGCAGATTTCCATACAATAATTGCAGCGGTCATGAAAGACACAGCCTTTAGGAAGATTGTAGGAATCCGGCATCAAACCCTTTATCGGCTTTAATTTTTGCATCCTGTCCTCAATGTTCGGCAAAGAGTTAAACAAGCCCTCTGTGTAAGGATGTCTCATATGTTCAAAAATATCGACAATATCGCCATATTCGATAATTTCTCCGCCATACATAATGGACACATAATCACTTATTTCAGCAACAACGCCCAGATCATGCGTGATCATTAAAAGTGATGTATTATAGCGTTCTTTCAAACTGCGCATCATGTCCAGCACTTGTGCTTGGATAGTAACGTCCAGCGCAGTGGTTGGTTCGTCTGCTAATAAGACTTCCGGATTACAGGCCAAAGCAATAGCAATGACAACTCTCTGCTTCATGCCCCCGGAAAACTGGTGGGGATATTCCTTGCCCCTCTCTGCCGGAATTCCGACAAGCTCAAGCATTTCACGGGCACGTTTTAAAGCTTCTGCATCCGTGGCATCAGCATGCAAACGAATACTCTCTGCTATTTGTTCTTCTACTTTGAAAACCGGATTTAAGGAGGTCATGGGATCTTGGAAAATCATAGAAATCAGGTCACCTCTGATTTTCTCCATTTCCTCTTCCGATTTATCCAGAATCTCTTCTCCGTTAATTTTAATCGAGCCACTGGTAATAACACCCGGTGGTTCCTGAATCAACTTCATACAAGCCAAAGCTGTCGTTGTCTTTCCGGCTCCGGTTTCTCCAACCAGGGCAAGGGTTGATCCCTTCTTTAAAGATAAGTCCAAAGAATTAACCGCTTTTACGACACCATCATAGGTCCTATATTCGACGGACAAGTTTTTTATTTCCAGTGCTTTCATATGTTCATTGCCTCCTTGATAATTACTTTAATTTCGGATCTAAAGCATCACGCAGTCCATCACCTAATAAGTTAAGAGATAGTATCGTCAACATTATGGCAATACCGGGCACATAAGTCATATAGCTATAGTCTCGAATAAAGGGACGGCCGCTGGAAATCATTTCCCCCCACTCAGGGGTAGGAGGCTGAATGCCCAAGCCAAGGAAACTTAAAGAGGCTGCGTTGGTAATGGAAGCTGCCGCCCGTATAGCAATTTGTACAATAACAGGACTGGCGCTATTGGGAAGCAAGTGGGAAAAAATAATCTCAGAGTCCTTGGAACCAATGGCTTTAGCTGCCTCTATATACTCTTTATCCCTCTCCACCAAAACAGCCCCTCGGACAACTCTCGTAAATGTAGGAACCTGGGAGAGGGTTAAGGCCAGTACCATATTTCGCATACTCGCCCCCAGAGCGGCAACAATAACAATAGCCAGCATCATCATGGGAATGGCCATTAAAATGTCAATGATCCGCATTATTATATGGTCAATTCTTCCTCCGTAATATCCTGAAATAGAACCGATAATTGTCCCCAGAATCAAACTGAAAAGAACGCTGCTGAAACCTATGGAAAGAGAGTTTTTTCCTCCATGCAATAACCTGGCCCCCAAATTTCTGCCTAAACTATCTGTTCCAAAAACGTAACCTTCACTGAAGGGAGGCAAGTTTTTAGCTTTGATATTTATTTTTATCGCCTCTTCATAATCATAGAATAAACTAGCACCAAATACGAAAAACAGAATAAGGATAAACAAGATCATTCCCAGGATAGCGCTCTTATTTTGTTTAAATCTTCTCCAGACATCGCGCCATTGACCTCGCTGTTTACTACTAACATTAGTATTATCAGCTGCTTGATTTGTTCTCATCATAATTAGCCTCTCTTTCGCCTATGAATACTGTCCCCTAATTTGCGGATCGGCTACTGCATAGCATAGATCAACAATCAGGTTCAAAATTGAAAACATTGCAGTTAGTAAGATAATGCAGCCTAAAACCATAGGCGTATCCCTGCTGTTAACCGACTCGATTAACAATCGCCCCAGGCCGGGCCAGGCAAAGACTGTTTCGACTAAAACAGAGCCGCCTAACAATTGACTCATCTGAATACCGATTACTGTAATTGTCGGAATAAGTGCATTTCTAAAAGCATGTTTGGTAATTAAGCTTCTTCTTGGTACCCCTTTAGACCTTCCCATCCTTATATAGTCTTGGCGAATCGTTTCCAACATGGAAGAACGCGTTGTTCTGGCTACAGTAGACATATTTACAAAAGCAAGGCAAAAAGCCGGCAAGATATAGCTCCTCCAACCTATATTACCCGAAACCGGAAACCATTCCAGCTTAACGGAAAATTGTAAAATCAAAAGTATAGCCAACCAAAAAACGGGCATGGAAAGCCCGAACAGAGTAATAACCATGATGATGTTATCAACGATTGTGTTTTGGCGGACGGCAGCCATGATGCCCAAGGGAACAGCAATAACAACGGTGAGTATCGCTGCGAGAAAGGCCAATTTTACCGTATTCGGCAAACGCGTTGCAATCTCAGAACTGACAGGAACACGTTTGGAATAGGACTGTCCCATGTCGCCCTGAACAAAGTTAATCATGTAGTCTACATATCGTTTGAGTAAAGGATCATACAAGCCCATTTCTTCACTTAGGGCATCCACCTCTTCTTGTGTGGCCATCTCTCCCAAAATTAATCTAGCCGGATTGCCGGGAGCAAGTTGCATAATGATAAAGACCAAGAGCGTTACTCCCAAAATTACCGGAATCAAAGCAACTAACCTTCTCGTAATATATCTAATCATTGTTAACCTCTTTGCCTCTAATAGTTCGACGGGACATAAATGTCCCGTCGAAAAACTCGTTTATACAGAATAAGTTATTCTTATTTAGTCCATTTGGCTGTATGGAATTTCATATAGCCTGTCGGTGCACAGACGATACCTTCCAAGTCTGCATTATAGGCTCTGAAATATTCTTCCTGATATAGGGAGGGTTGAGGGCATACATCATTCACTAATTCAACCAGCTCATGGATAATTTCCAATCTCTTATCATCATCCATTTCCGCTTTCATTTCTGCAATCAGTCGGTCAACTTCCGGATCATTACATGAGCCCGGGATTGCCAGGTTTTTGTCACTATGATATCTCATCATATAAGTAAAGGAGTTGGAGGGGGACCAGCTGGTAATTGCTGCCGTATAATCTCCGGCTGCTCTTCTTTCATGGTAGGTCGCCGTTTCCATGTTTACTACTTCAGCCATAATTCCGATTTCATAGAGATTGGCCTGGATGATTGTTGCGATACGTCCTTCAAGGTCTGTCCTGGCAATAATTGGGAACTTGACATCAGCAGGGTTTCCGCCCCATTTTTCCAGATACTCTTTTGCGAGCTCAACATCATAGGGCTTAGCGTTACCTTCCCAGGATCCCCAATAACCCATGGCAATAGACGTATAGTTCGGAACCGCATAGCCGTTCAAGGCACCCTCGACAACCGCTTCCCGGTCAATAGCGCAGTGGATGGCTAATCTCAGGTTGGGATCATCAAAAGGTGGCAGGGCATTGTTGATAACCAGATATTTGTTCTCAACACTCATCAGGCGGTCAACCTGAATTTCTTCATTTTCCATCAGTCTCTCGACATCAGCGGGTTCAACGTGGAAAACAACATCGATTTCACCTGTTTCCAGAGCCATTGTTCTGGAGGTTCCCTCAGGGATAAAACGGAAGATTATCGTTTTAATTGTCGGTTGCTCTTCTTCGTCAAAATATTCTTCATTAATTTCCAAGGTGATATCCTGACCTTTTCTCCATTCAACAAACTTATAGGGGCCGGTGCCAACCGGATGCTGGGTAAAGTCATGACCCTCTTCAAGCAAGTCACCCGGAATAATATAGTTGAAGTGGTAGGCTAGGTCATATAGCAAATTAGCATATGGTTGGGGCGTAACAATTTTAACGGTATAGTCATCAACTGCTTCCACCGTTTCAATTTGTTCGGTGTAGTTTCTGCTCCCGGGGTACTCTTTTGCATTGTTAATACTTGCAACAACATCTTCAGCCTTGAGTTCCTTGCCGTGATGGAATTTTACGCCCTCACGTAATTTGAAGACCCACTCCGTATCTGAAGGTTGTTCATAACTCTCAACTAAATCCGGCTCGACATCTAAGGTTTCCATGTCTACTTTAAAGAGTAAGTTGTTGGTCAATAAGTGGAAATAAATCGGACTAAGCGAGTCATTATCGACAGTGCTCAGTGAGCCCGGCTCGGATTCTATGGCAATAATTAGAGAATCTCTTTCCGACTTATCCTCTGCTTCTACGGAAGCTGATACCGGAAAAATCAGTAAGGTTAATAACAAGACTATGGTTAATAGTTGCTGCATTTTCTTTCTCATAAATGTTCTCCTTAAGAATTTTTATTCAAACCACTATAAGGAAATCCGTCCCTTCAACTTCACCCGGATAAACCGCCTCATCCTTGTGCAAACGCTGAAAAGAGCACGCCCTCCCCTCTTTGGTTTGTGCAAATATTCTAGCATGTATTAATTCTCTACCACTAAATCGAGTCATAGATTAGGTATATGGCAAAGATATTTTGAAACTATCGCATTGGAAGGCTTTATAATATTTCCTTAGTCAGAATATTAATAAATTCCTGGGCTATGCTGGGCAAAGTACTTCCTTTTTTCTTAATCCAACCCATTTCGGAATTAATATCTTCATCTGTCAACAAGGGGATTATCAAGCGATCCTTATCTTTTGAAATCCTAGACGTTACAGGTCCTTTTCTCGACCATAAAGAATCCAATATGTAGCCATCCGTTGTATACAATAAATCGGTAACGACTGCCCGGGAATTTGTAATGACAGAACAGGGAAATTGATCTAGGCCTATCTCCCTGATAAGCGATGAATAAGGACCGTATTCTATAGCACCATATTTAATCATGGGGTAAACGGCTAACCTATCTGCGGTTACAAAATCCGGGGCTTCATGAAATAATTGGTTTCCCTTGCCTACGGTGACGGCCAATTTCGCCTGGGTAAGCGGATAATATTCCAGACCCATGGCAGTAAGTTGCCTAATCTCAACTTTTTTGTATTTATTCCACATGTGTATGACACCTACGTTGGCAACTTGGTTTGCCACCAGCCTGCGGGCCTCGGAGCCAAAAGTATCATAGTGCTCAATGACTACACTTCTATCCCTGTACTCCCGGACAATGTGTGAAATCACATTGCTCACCAAGTAGAAGCTATCATTAGCTACAGACAGCCTCTCTTCCAGCCTCTTCTTCCCATGCATAAATATACTTTCGACCAGCTCAAACTGGGTTACCAGTGGTTCAATATAGGCCAAAAACTCTTCACCAAAAGGAGTCAGTTCCACCCCCCTGTTCGATCGGATAAAAATCTCATTCCCCAAATCCTCTTCAATTTTTTGTATGCTTACCGAAAGGGCTGACTGCGAGATATATAGCAACTCCGCTGCCTTACTGATAGATTTTTCTTCTGCGACAACAACGATATAGCGCATTTGATCATGGGTCATATAAATACTCCTGATTTAACTTGAGCCACCATTGAAAATACTTATGCTAATCATATGCTTTTGACATGGTGAGAATTATTTTAATTCATGCTCGTGAATATATTCATGATAACATACAAACACAACTTATCCAAAATTTATCATGAATAAGGGAGTATTTTGCTTATGGATTTATCTAAATTTAACAGAAGGAAGTACACCGACTATAAGACTCCTATCGAGTATTTGGCTAATTTAAGTAAAATTTTAGCTTGCAATGTTTACATAAAGAGAGATGATTTGCTGGGTTTAGCTGCCGGCGGCAATAAAACCAGAAAACTTGAGTTTTTAATGGCTGATGCAATGAATAAGAATTGCGACAGCATCATCACCTGTGGAGCCGTTCAATCCAACCATTGCCGCCTCACTCTGGCTGCAGCGAAGAAGGAAAATATGGCTTGCCACCTTGTCTTGGAAGAGAGAGTTCCTAATAGTTATAATCCTAAAGCTAACGGGAACAACTTTTTGTTCCGGCTGCTCGGAGTAGATGGTATTAGCCTTGTAGAGAAGGGGGCCAATATGGCTGATGAAATGCAAAAAGTAGCCGATGCCCTGGCTGAGAAAGGAAAAAAGCCCTATATCATTCCCGGGGGCGGTTCCAATGAAATTGGCTCTTTAGGCTATGTCGCCTGTGCACAAGAACTTTATCAGCAAATGTATGAGAGCAAACTTCACTTTGATGCCATTTACCTTGCCAGCGGAAGTGGCGGAACCCATAGCGGTTTGCTTGTTGGCCTCCGCGACATAGGCGTAGAAACGCCCCTCTTCGGAATTAGCGTCAACAGAAATAAGGATGAACAAAAGAAAGTTATCAGCGACTTGTGTGAAAAAATTATTAGTTTTCATAAGCTTCCTGTAAAGCTTTCTCCTGAAGATATTATTATCGATGACAAATTTGTCGGAAGAGGTTATTCTTACCCTACTGAAGGTATGGTTGAGGCTGTGCAGACCCTGGCAAGAGAAGAGGCCATTTTGCTGGATCCCACTTATACAGGTAAGGCCATGGCCGGTATGCTCGGGCATATTCGCTCAAATAAGTATACAAAAGAGGAGAATATCTTGTTTCTCCATACAGGCGGCGCACCGGCTTTATACAGTATCCCCGAAGTTATCATTAACGGAGTTGGAGTTGACCGGCTATGAGAGAGAAAAGCATTGTAATTTCAGGTCAAAAGAAGGTTTCCGAGGCCGGTATCGCCTTCTATAGAGTCCTTTATAGTTTTTTTGAATTGTCCGCCCTTTTAAACTTTCGTCCGATTTTTGTCTCCGGCTTTGAATCAGCCGAAGAGATTGATTATCTTGCCAAAAACTCTAACGGTCTAATTCTCAGCGGAGGAGGAGACGTGAATCCGCAGCTTTATGGGGAGGAAAATACGGATTCCCTCTCCATAAATATTGAAGACGAGAGAGATGCCTTCGAATTTCAGTTAATCGACACTTTTCGCAGCCATAAGAAAGCTATTTTAGGTATTTGCCGGGGCTCGCAAATATTAAACGTGTATTTTGGGGGAAGCTTATACCAAGATATTGAAAAATGTTTGAATATCGAATACCCCTATAACACAAATCACCGTATTACATTGAAGCCGGATGGTTTTTTGGGGAAATTATTTGCTACAGATATCACGGTTAATAGTCTACACCATCAGGCAATCAAGGATTTGGGGCAGGACTTAGTCGCGGTGGCCAGGAATTCTACATATCCTGATATTATCGAAGCCTTCCAACATTCATCAGAAAAGGTTTATGCTACTCAATGGCATCCCGACCTGATGTTTAGCGATTACGTTAAAGAAAGCGAATTCAAAGATATGCTACCCCTGTTTAGGTACATATTTGATTTCGATTAAGAAGGTATACTTATGTTATTAAAAGACGAGTTTGTTTTAAGAGAGTTAAAAGATTCCTGGATATTCTTATATTATTCTGTAGCGAGGAAGATGTCCGACTTTTTCGGAAGAAAATCCATGGAATATCTGAGAGCGGCCGTGCGGAGCTATGGCGAAAAAATGGCCGGCCTTGAAGTCTTAGCTGCAGAAAGCAATAAGAGGAAACGCAGTTTATACAACTATTTCTGGGAAAACACTACTTCTTGCCCTGATCCGCGCTATAAAATCCAAGTACAATTTATCAAGGAAGATGAGGCGACCTATGATGTGCTTAGCTGCCCCTTGGCAAAATTCTTTGTGGCAAAGGCTGAGGAAGACTTGCTTCTTCCCTATTGCGAAGAGTTTTCCGCTTCTTATGTCAAGCATTATTGCGGGCCCGAAAGCCAGTCCCATGTCTCGGAACTACTCTACAGAGAGGGTGAATACAGCTGCCGCTTTGCCCACTATTTTCGCCTCGCAAATTTAGCCGGAAATCCGGAAATATTTTTTTCCGGCGGAGAGAACAAATCAAACACCGAAAATTGTCCGGTAAGTTCAGGCCGAAAACAACTCTTGGCTATACCCGGTTTGTTTGAGCCCGGTTTTGAGCCCGGTGAGGACATTTATTTTTTATCAGCAAGAGAATTCTACCTATTTACATTATCCGTATATCTTGTACTGGAGGAGGAAGAGGACAGACTTTTACTCCTGTCTGAAAGCTTAAAAATGGCGGCCGGTATGTTGAGCGAATACCTGAAAAGGCAAAGTGAAAAATATAGTAAAGACTGGGATTTTAACTTTTTGGAGGAACACTCCTGTCTCACTGCTTTAGAGGAAATAATGAAATTCCGGGATGTGCCCGAGGCGCTTTCAGAACAGATAGAGCTAAACTTTATTTCGAAAGTGAAGAATAGTTTTTGAGGAGATAAAATGATGCAAGGCATAACATCAACAACAAGCGAAATTCAAAACCTCCAAGATTCCTTTACCTTGCTTTATGGCTTCATGGGTAAGTATATGTTAGATAATTACTCCCTGCCCGGTGAAGCTATTTTGCGGGAAGGGACCCGTCGCTATGGTGATGATAGAGGTCGCTACCGACGCGATAAACAGCTTAAGGCCAATTATAAAATAAACATGCAGAACCTATTTTCCGTGGGGAGCGACTTACCCTCCGACCCACGATTTGACGGCTACTTAGCAGATATTAACCCCCAACGCAGAACTCTCTACAATATGCGCTGTCCTATGGCGGAAGTCTGGGAAGAAAATAATATGAAGGAAATCGGCCGTATCTATTGCGAGGAGTTTCACCCTGCCTGTTATAAGGCCTATGCCTTTGGTTATACTGATGTTCACCTGGCCAAAACATTTACCCAGGAAGGGGATAGCTATTGCGCTTTTAACATTGTTCTACGCCCCGAAAAACTTCCCCAAGACTTAAAAGCAATTTGTTTTGAGGAATATGACCCGGAATATACCGGACCAACTGCAAGCCTTCCCAGAAGCGAGGCCAAGCCGGGCTTCAACAGGCTTGGATTGAAAGTTATTTATTATCTGTTTCAAGCCTTTGAAGAAAAAATGGGGACGAAAGCTGCAAGAACTTTTTTACAGGAATGTTATGCCGAATATATTCCTTTTCTCCTATCTTTTCTGAAGGAAAAAGCAAGGCTTAATGACCAAGACTTCAATCTGGAGTTCTTTCAGCGAAACTATCCCTTAAACATTAATTTGTATGAAGATGCTGAATGGGAACAATACTCTGACAGTTCGGCAAAAGAAATTACACAAAAATATTTACTGAACCCCCTGGTTGACTTCTTTTCCGAACAGCATTCTAAGGAAGGCTGATGCCATGAAAAAAAACTATAGGCAAAAAATTGCCCTAGTCCTTCCGGGAATGGGGCTTGCTCTCCTCCTTGCCCTTCCGGCCCATCTGCTGGGTCAGAAGTTTCCTGTTTTCGGGAGCTCAATCATTGCGATAGCCTTAGGCGTCTTAGTAAGGCTTTTTTATACACCGACACAAACATTTATACCGGGTCTCAACTTTACCTCTAAGTACATTTTGCAATTTGCTGTAATCCTTTTGGGTTTTGGTTTGAATATCTCTCAAGTTTTCCAAACTGCAGGGGCTTCTTTGCCTATTTTGATATCTACAGTTACCACAGCACTTATAGTAGCTTATCTGATGTATCGCATGCTTGGAACGGAGAAAAATTCCGCCATTCTGATTGGTATAGGGACGGCTATCTGCGGCGGATCAGCTATCGCCGCATCAGCCCCGATTATCGAGGCTGATGATGAGGATGTCGCAGGCGCAATATCAGTAATATTTCTCTTTAACTTTCTAGGGGCAATAATATATCCCTATCTGGCAATCAGGCTAGGTTTTCCTACGGATACCGGAGAGGTATTCGGGCTATTTGCAGGCACCGTAATTAACGACACATCCAGCGTAACAGCTGCTGCATCCACCTGGGATACTATGTGGGGTTTGGGATTGGAAACACTTAATCATGCCGTCATGGTCAAGCTAACAAGAACCCTAGCCATCCTTCCCATTACTATGGGCCTGGCCTTTTGGAAAGCGAAGGAAAAGATAACAGCCCTGGCCAATACAAACGGGAAGCATCCGGTAAAAGAAAATATACTATACCGTACAATAAAACTTACGCCTAGCTTTATAGTCTTGTTTATAGCAGCATCTTTAACTACCGGTATCTTGGGCTCTTTCGGTATATACCCCGGCTTATTTGCTTCTTTAAAATCTTTCAGCAAATTTTTCATTGTACTTGCTATGGCAAGTATCGGACTAAAAACAGACCTGCTCCGCTTGCTGAAGAACAGCTTCAAATTAATCCTGCTAGGTTTTATCTGTTCTATATCGATTACACTTCTCTGCTTTATACTTTTAAAAAAGTTTGCTTACCTTTAATCAGGCAATATTTGATCTTTATCCCACTAGTATGAATTCCCGTTCGAATAGCTGCCGGAAGAGCCGTTTGAGCCATTTGAGTTGCTTGAGCCCATACTGGACCGCATAGCATCAAACAGCTGCTGGTCATTAAGCGAAATATTGATACTCGCAACAAATTGCGCATTGCTTTTTGTCTTCAGCATAAGGCTGATCAGGCTTTCTGTAACCGACGATGTTTCAAGGTGACCAAAAGCCCGGCGAATGCCCCAGATGGCATCAAGCTCGCCTTTGCTTAGCAGGAGTTCTTCACGACGAGTACCGGACTTAATCATGTCAATTGCCGGGAAAACACGTTTTTCTGCGAGTTTCCGGTCTAAATAGACCTCCATATTACCGGTCCCTTTAAACTCCTCAAAAATAACTTCATCCATACGCGATCCGGTATCCACAAGGGCTGTAGCAATAATCGTCAGACTGCCACCCTCCTCTATGTTACGCGCTGCCCCAAAAAATCTTTTCGGCCCATAGAGAGCACCGGGATCAAGGCCGCCGGATAAGGTTCTGCCGGTGGGATTAATGGTCAAGTTATAGGCCCGCCCCATCCTTGTAATCGAGTCAAGTAGAATAACCACATCTTCACCTAACTCAACCATACGCTTGGCCCGCTCCAGGACCAATTCCGTAATTTTTACATGATTTTCCGGGCTCTTATCGAAAGTAGAATAAACGACCTCTCCTTTTATGGAACGCTGCATGTCCGTTACTTCTTCAGGCCGTTCGTCAATTAAAAGAACAAGTAGTTTCGTCTTAGGGTTATTCGCTGTAATCGCATTGGCGATTTTCTTTAATAAAACGGTTTTCCCTGCCTTTGGCGGTGAAACAATCATTCCCCGCTGGCCTTTGCCAATCGGCGAAACAAGGTCAATTATCCGGCAGGAAATTTCCTGCTGGCTTGTTTCAAGAACCAACCGCTCATTGGGATAAATAGGGGTAAGACGCTCAAAATTGGGGCGTTTCATCATTTTATCCGGACTTTGACCATTTACTTCTTTAATATAATATAAAGCCGGATAACGGTCATTATCACGCTGTTGACGCGCCGGACCAGATATATGGTCACCATTTCTCAGCTTAAAACGACGTATATATTGTGGCGGCAAATACAAATCATCCGGACCTTGAATATAATTTTCAATACGGATAAAACCATAGCCATCCGGCATAATTTCCAGAATACCCTCCCGGACGTCTTGCTCATCAATACCTTCAGCTTCCGCCTCTCCGCTTTCACTTTTAGTGCCCTTCTTATTGCTTTTCGTTCTGCTTCTTCTTGTTTTATCAGAAACCTTCTCGCCACTGCGACCGGCTTTTTCGTCTCCGCTTTCCGCTTCGCTCCATTTTTTCTTACTTTCTGCTTCGCTTTTTCCACTATCATCAGTCCGGTCTGTTTCCTTGGAAACTTCGGCTTCATCCATCTTCTCGGACTTATCTGCCGGAATCATTGTTTCAGCAGGACCTGTCTCCGTTAATCCCTCCGCCGGAGAACCTTTGGCTGCATCAACAGCCTTCGCTTTTGTCCTGGCCGTGGACTTTCGTTTGCTTTTTCCCTTGCTCCCTTCAGGAGAAGAGGCCGGTTTGCCCTTGGCAGATTCGGTTTGTTTTACCTGCTCCGGCTTTTCTACCACTCCACTTTCTTCGCTTTTTAAGTCTTCCCTTTGCTCCTCTGCGCCAGCCTCCTTTGGGCCTTCCAATCGCTTTTCTTTTTCTGCATTCTCTAAAAAGGCCAGCAATTCTGCTTTGGTCATTTTCTGGGAAATTGTTGTTTTTAATAATCCGGAAATACGTGCGATAGCAACCAAATCAGCTTTGGTCTTATTTGCAAACTTTGATGCCATTAAATTCTCCTCAATTGACAAAAGGTTATTACTCTAAACCTCTACTATAATATCTGCTTGTATATGTGAAAAAATAAAACAAATTCTTGTGCATTATATCCTCAAAAATAGGCTTCGTCAATGCATTTCCCCTTGAATTTCTTAAATTTTTTAAGTATTTTTCG
>JAMNZB010000060.1 GCA_023622515.1 Bacillota bacterium
CTTGGCCAGGCTTAAGTCCGGTATATTAACGACAAATTCCCCGCTTTCCTTGATAATATCGTAACTGTAGCGTTCTTTGGTCACACTGATCGATAGCATAGGCGGTTTTGAGTTAATGGTACCGTTCCAGGCAATGGTGATGATATTAGGGCGTTCACCCTCGCGGGCACAGGAAACGAGGGTAGCCGGTACCGGCCCCAGATAATTGCTTGGGGCGATAGCCATGCGGTCACTCCGGTCAAGTGGTGGAAGGGGGAGGTTTGGCCCCGGTGTCCTCTTTTGCTTTTTCATCGAAAGAAAATCTCCTTTGTACTATAATGGGTGGGAATTTGTTTTCTTCTAGGATAACATCTTCAATGGAATGGCTCATAAAGCTTTTCCTGACAGAGGGTAAATTTGTTAAAAGCATTGCTTTTGAGAAAATGAAATAAATCGCTCAAAGTCTCTTCAGGAGGATATCAGGAAGATATATGAAATATCACCGTTTAATCAATCTACGAAAGAATGTAATCATGGCTATCTTGCTTTTAGCCCTGGTTGCTTCAACAGGCTGTACTAGTTCTAAAATTGAACTTCGCTCTGTCGATATTACCAGGCCCGGCAAGACGGAAGCTGAGACTGAAGAAGTCACAGAAGCGGAAAAAGATAAGAAAAAAGACAAAGAGAGACAAGTACTTGAAGCAAGGGCCAGTAAAGAAAAGGCCGTTCAATATGATTTTTCCAAAGAATATAATGTGGGCAACTTACAGGCTTATGTAGCCAATACGGCCACCCAGTTTGCGGCTTCTGAAAATGGGCCGGAAACAGCCGGACTTAAACAGCTGGTGGAGAGTTTCTTAGCCGGCAAGGGTGTAAATCCCGGCCAAATCAGCATTATCTATCAGGATTTGGGGACGGGTATTCGTTATAGTCACAATCCGGATGCCCGCTACCAGGCGGCCAGTGTTATAAAGACCGCCATGGGGATGGTGGTGGCCCAACTCATTGATGAGGGGGTTTTCCCGCCGGACATGCAAATTGCCTATGTGCCCGGTGAACAATTTGCATCAGAAGACATGGATGCTTCTCGCTTAGGAAGCCTAGTCTCCATGAGCGAACTCTTAAATTCTGCCATCATCTATTCAGGGAATGCCTCAACCTCAGCTGTTTTCGAGTATTTTAAGCGGCATGGGCGGGATTTGCACTTTTTTATGGATGAGCGGACAGGGACAAACTATGCCGGTGACGTATCCATGAGCGCAAGAGAGGGGATAGGCCTCGTTACCCAGCTCTATTTCGATAGCCGTTATCCAAGCTACCAAAGCGTCATGCAGGCGATGACCTCAAGTACCTGGGGGTCTTTCTTAACCGGGGGCATCCCTGTGGCTGTCAGTTCAAAATATGGCAATGTCGGCGGCTTTAACCACGAAATCGGTATCGTTTGGGCAGACCGGCCCTTCGCCTATTCGGTATTTTCCAGCAACATTCCGGCCTATGATGTTTTGCCGGAACTGGGCGCTCTTTTATACAATTACCATACCGGTGCCGTAAGCGCTCCGCCTGCAACGGAAAGTCCGGATGGGTCGGCAGCTGATTCGGCCTTTGCCGATGGGGCGGAAACAGCAAAGCCAACCTCACCCCCGCCGGTCGGCCCCTGAGCAGGGAATATGTAGTCTGGCACAATGCTCATTCCCACAGAAATTACCTTAAAATGACCAAGCACCAAACCATTACCCACCCACTCCGGCCCCTTTTTCAAGCCGATTCAAAAGTTTTGATTTTGGGTTCCTTTCCCTCTGTCAAAACCAGAGAATACGGCTTCTTTTACGGACATCCCCGAAATCGTTTCTGGCCTTTGCTTGAAAGGATTTTTGCTGTGAAACTGAGTAGGGATATTGAAGAAAGAAAAGCCTTTCTTTTGCAGCAGCATCTTGCTGTCTATGATGTCATTTACCGGTGTGATATCATCGGATCCGGTGATGCCAGTATCCAAAACGTAGTTCCCTCAGATTTAAGCCCTATTTTTAAAGAGGCCGATATTAAGCAAGTTTTCTGCAACGGCGGGACTGCTTACCGTTACTATAAAAAATATCAGGAGCGGAAAACGGGATTAAAAGCCATTCAATTGCCCTCTACCAGTCCGGCCAATGCAAGATATTCTATGGATAGTTTGTATAAGCAATGGAAGATAATAAGAGAGTATTGTTTCTAAAACCCTATCCAAGTCTGCTTTTGTCCCCTTCGCGGTGAGGCGGGTCAAGTATTGCGAAATATGGTGGGGACAGAATGTACTTTGCTCCTCCGATTGACTATGATACCATTCAAAAACAGGTATCACATGTAATGACGGAAAATGCAGTTGTTAAAAGAGTTTCAGAGCTTCCACAAAGTGTGAATTTCTATAAATTCATGTTATTAAAGAAATAAGGCTAATGATGCTATGCGCAAAACTTTTGAAAAATTAAAGTTTTACGCATATAATGTGTTAAGGAGGTCGTCATGTTTATTAAAAGAGAAAACCTGCTCAACACACTTATCCGCTATAGACACAAGGATTTAGTCAAGATTATTACCGGTGTCAGACGCTGCGGTAAATCAATCTTGCTAAACGAACTGTTTTACCGCTATTTGCTAGATGATGGAGTTCAAACTGACCATATCATAAAAATTGCCTTTGATATGAAAAAATGGGAGAACTTGCGCAAGTCCGACGAGTTATATTCATATTTACTAGGTCAATTTGCGGACGATGAGAAGTATTATCTTCTGCTCGATGAAATTCAGATGGTTGATGGTTTTGAAGAAATTCTCAATGAAATTCGCAGCGAATATAACACCGATATCTATGTAACGGGTTCAAATTCAAAACTGCTTTCGAGTGATATCAACACAATATTTCGAGGCAGGGGCATAGAAATAAAATGCTTTCCTCTGTCATTTCAAGAGTTTTATTCTTTTCGCAAAGGTGATAAAAGAGAAGCCTTAGATGAATATATTTTATTCGGTTCTTTGCCGTATGCCGTTACAGAGCCGGATGCTCCTGCTAAAAGAGATTATTTGGAAATGGTGGCAAACACCGTTATAACGCGAGATATGATTGATCGTTATGATATACGAAACGAAGAAGTTTTTCGCGGGGTGATTCATGTTCTTTGCTCATCTATCGGCTCGGCTGTATCGCCGAATAAAATAGCGAATACATTGCAAAGCAACGGATACAAATCAGTTGATAATGAGACTGTGAGCCGTTATCTTAAACACATAGCGGATGCTTTTCTTTTTTACAAAGTCGACCGCTATGATCTCAAGGGAAGAGCTTATCTCAAAACACAAAATAAGTATTATGCCTGCGATATGGGTCTTCGCAATGCGCTTATTCAGTACCGTCAGCTTGAAGTTTCCCGTGCGATAGAAAACATAGTATATGTGGAACTGATAAGACGGGGTTATGTCGTTGATATAGGAAAAAATAGGAATGAAGAAATTGATTTTGTTGCAAGAGATGCAGAAGGACGGAAAAATTATATTCAAGTCACTTACAGTTTAGAGAACCCGGGTGTAAAAGAGAGAGAACTGTCCTCTTTCCGCGGTTTGGATGACGGTTATAAAAAGATACTCATAACAATGGACAGGACGCCGTTTTCAAACCTCGAAAAGGGCTATCGTCTGTTGACGATTTTAGATTTTTTGGAAAATGATGATTCTATTGAGAGCGTATAAGATAGTTATGCGCAGAATAAAAATAAACAGCAAGTTTTACGCATAGGATGATTTGGACACTTAAACAGGTAAGTTATTTGAATAAAGATATATTAGATGAAGAAAAATTATATGTTAGATAAAGAAAAGTTATATGCTTCATGGAAAAAGGAAGAAGAAATCGCATATATTAAAGGCTGGGATTTTTCTCATATCGCTGATCGGTATGTAGAAGAAGATAGCTTACCTTGGGATTTTAAATTGCTAATTAAAAACTACTTAACAGATCAGATGTCCCTTTTAGATATGGAAACCGGCGGAGGTGAATTTCTGCTGGAGTTAAATCATCCTTACGCAAAAACTTCTGCTATAGAAGGTTATAAGCCTAATGTTGAATTCTGTAAAAACAAACTACTTCCTATGGGAATAGATTTTAAAGAAGCTGATGGCGCGGATATCTTGCCTTTTGATGATAAACAATTTGATATCGTAACCAATAGGCATGGCGACTATAATGTGTCGGAACTAAAGAGAGTTCTAAAAGCAAACGGAATTTTTTTTACACAACAAGTTGGAGCTGAAAATGATTGGGAATTGATTAAACTTTTACAGCCGGAAATAAAAGAGGTTGCTTATCCTAATCAATATCTAAAATATAGAAAAAAAGAGTTAGAAGAAAATGCTTTTGAAATTCTAGAGTGTGGGGAGACATTTCAACCAATCAAATTTTTTGATGTTGGTGCGCTGGTATGGTTTGCGAGAATCATAGAATGGGAATTTATAGATTTTGAAGTAGATAAATATTTAGACAATTTATATAAGGCACAAGAGATTTTAGAAAGAGATGGAGTAATCCAAGGAAGTATCCATAGGTTTTATATAGTGGCGAGAAAATTTTAGATTTTGTTTTGTTGTACCTGAACTTAAGAAAACCCAGATGTCAAACAAATGCTATACTCGGAAAAGCTTGATTTTACTGGGGGTTATGAGTTTAAAAACGGCTAAAAACATGCTTTTGTTTTAGACTTCTTTTCAGGCAAAGAAACATTTATCCATAGCTATTTGAGTTTCTTGAAGACCTATGACAATGTTCCACTAAATAATATGGAGACTATTCTGCCAAAGCTTGCCCGTACATCGGGCTTTCTGCTTGTTGGCGGCTATGCTGCAAGGGTTGCCGAAAAAATGCTCCTAGCCTGCATTTTCGCTTACTAGGTCATCATCTAGCTTGCCTGCTTCCTCCCTACGCTTTCGCTCTTTCTCGATAGCGTTATTAAGCCAGGGGCCAAATTTGTAATAGAGGGCAGTAATCAGGAAGGTAAAGGTCCAAGAAACAGGGTAGCTCCAGGAGACGAGATCGATATCCCTGGCAAAGGCTTCAAATCTGGGCACCAGGGCCAGGATGTCCGGAACAACATAGTTCCAGAAAGTACGGACGCCGACCATGGAGAAGAGGGAAATAGCCATGGGAACAAAGGATTGGCCAACTCCGCGAATTACTCCGGCGTGAATCTGCCCCAGGGTGAAAATCCAGTGGAAGCGGGACAGGATGACCATTTTCCGGTAACCGAAGTCGATAATTTCCGGATCGCTGGAGAAAAGGCCCATAAGGGGCTCGCCATAAGCGATTAAGAGCAGGCCTACCACGAAGGAGAAAAGAGCCCCCATAAAGGCCGCTGTCTTGGCCCCTGTCTTAAGCCGGTCAATCTTCTTGGCTCCGAAATTTTGTCCCGTAAAGGTGGTGGCGGCCATGGCCATAGACTGTAAACCGACCCCCATAAAGGCATCGTAGCGGTTGGCTGCCGACACGCCGGCAATCGCTTTTTCGCCAAAACTATTGACCCGGGATTGAATCAGGACATTAGAGAAGGATATCAGGGCGTTTTGAATGCCGGCAGGAACGCCGATTTGGACAATCTCGACGAATTCTTCCCGATAAATTCTGATTTTACTCAGAAGCAACCTATGGTAGCCATTGGCACTCATAAGGTTCCTTGTCAATAGTATAGTGGTGACAATTTGCGAAATAAGTGTAGCGATGGCGGCACCGGTTGCCCGCATTTGCAAGGGGCCGACAAAAATAATGTCCAAAACAATATTCAAAATAGAAGAAATAATTAAATAGACCAGAGGGCTTTTCGAGTCTCCTACCGAACGCAAGATTCCGGTACCCATATTATATATGAGCAGGGGGATGGATCCGGCAAAGTAAATACGGGTATAGGAAACGGCTTCGTCAAAAATGGAGGCCGGTGTACCCATCAGGCGCAAAATCGTAGGAACAAAGATAAAAGCCAAAATCGTTAAGATGGCCCCGCTCAAGATGGCGACAGCATAGGTCGTGTGGACGGCCCGGTGCATCTTTTGAGGGTCGCGTGCCCCCTGGGCATGGGCAACCACAATCGAGGAGCCGACCGCAAAGCCCATGAAGAGGCCTAACAGCATGAAGGTCAGAGAGCCGGTTGCCCCGATGGCAGCCATAGCATTGTCATCCGATAAGTTGCCGACGATTAACAGGTCGGCCGTATTATAGGCTTGTTGCAATAAGTTTGTCAGGATGAGGGGGAAGGTAAAATATAGCAGTTGCTGCCAAATAACCCCCTCAGTTAAATCTCTTGTTCGTATACTCATAAATCTGATTGTAGCATAGAAACAAAATAAAGGCGGATAAAAATGCATTATATGCTTATATTGAAAGTTCCATGAGTGCAAACTATGTGTTCAGCTCTCCGAATAAAAATGCATCATATGCTTATCTTGAAAGCCGCTAGCCGTTGAAAGAGCTGACCTGTGGTATAATGAAAAAGTACTGTGCGATACATCAAAAACTGGAGATTAGTATCTGGAAATTGAAGATCTGCTGATAATAATCTGCCTTAGATTAATAGGTTAAGAGGTTAAATTAATGAATTTCAAACAAATTTGTACAGAGGTTAGTAAGTGGGCAAATAGTGAAAAAGCAGAAGAAATGTCGCGCTTGATAGGCCAAGACCATGAATTTATTTTTAAAGGCCTTGATGCCAATGCCAGAACGATTATCATGAAGGCGCAACTTGATGCTGACAAGAATACGGACAGCATTGACTGGGAGTTTGTTGATACTTGTTGGGAGCAAAACATCCGAGAGTTTCAGTATTTTGCCTTGACCTATCTGATGGCACGCTGTCATCTTTTGCAAGAAGAGGATCTCGCCAAATTAGAAGAACTAATCGTGACAAAGGGCTATTGGGATACCAATAATATTCTCCACAAGCTAGTCAATATGCTTACGGCCCTGCACCCGCATAAGACGGCTGAAGTTGTTGCCTGGAGCAAAGAGGAAGACCCCTGGCTCCGGCGTACCGCCTTGCTCTTCCAACTCGGTCGCTGTGAGTACATTAATTTGCAAGACTTGGAAGAAGTCCTGGCCAATTCAATAGATAGCTGTAACCCCTATGTCCAGCGCGCTATTATACGCATTTTAAGTGATGTTAGCGATTACTATC
This sequence comes from Bacillota bacterium, assembly GCA_023622515.1. Lineage (GTDB taxonomy): Bacteria > Bacillota > Clostridia > Saccharofermentanales > DTU023 > SFFI01. Next base: position 7,164 of record JAMNZB010000060.1, read on the forward strand.
CGGACTTTGTCCGAGATTTTATGGAAAAACATCCGGAAAAAATATCGGAAAGTGCCCTTGAGGAAATGAAAAAAAATGACTAATGAAGCCCAAAATCCTTTCGCCTGGAAGGCGCAGACCAAAAAGACATCAGCCCTTGTCGGTATTCTTGTTTTTGTTTCGACCGGTCTTGTCATGTATCTCAACTATGAGCTCTTTGTCCCCTTTTGGCGGTATGTGCTTCCGGCCTTATTAGGTCTGATTAATTTCGGCTTGGTCGGGGCCCTACTCCACCAAAAAGAGTGCGAACAGACAATCAGGGCTTTGCCCGGCTTGGAATATCCCCTCCGTCTCTTGCTGATACAGAAAGTAATCTATATTTATTTTCTTGTTTGTTCTTTAACCCTGTTTTTTTTCGGAGTCTTCTTTCCGGAATCGTTCATTTATAAGCTTTTTGCTTCCGGCTATAATATCCTGATTATTTTATTTGCCCTTATTTTTGTTGCCGGCGGCGGTGGTCAGTTGATTGCCAAAGAGGTCGATGGTGATATTATCTACCGTGATACCATTTCCGGGTCGAAACTATCCCGGCAAGACCTTCTCTTTTCTCACTGCGGTAAATGGGACGGGGGCTTGATTATTGGCTGGAAGACCTTTCCTTTTGAGGGTATCGAAAGCTTTGATGAAACGAAAAAAAGCTTGATTATTAAAGGAAAAGAGGCAGAAGGAGAATACACGCTTATCCTTTATACTCCGCGAATCCAAAAATATTGTCAGAAAGCTTTGCAAGACCGGGAAATTTTGTAAGAAAAGATGAAATTCTTCAGCATTTTTACAAAACAAAATATTTTAATTCGAGAAAGCTTGTGCAATTTGACATGTCGGAACCTTTTTACTAGAATTTAGGTATGGCCATACAATAATGGTGGCCTATCTGTAATGGTGGCCTACAAATAAAGGGGATAACCTATACATAAAGGGGATAACCTATTAACAAAGGGGATGACCTATTAACAAAGGGGATGACCTATACATAAAGGGGATAACCTATCAATAAAGGGGATGACCTATCAATGACATGCATAAGGAAACATTTGACCATTATCGGCGGTCATTATGGTAGCGGAAAAACAGAATTTGCAGTAAATCTTGCCCTGGCTATGGCCGGAGAGGGCATACCGACGCGTCTGGTAGACCTTGATATTGTAAATCCTTACTTTCGCTCCTATGAAAAACGCGAACTTCTGGAAGCCGCAGGTGTAGAAATGATTGTTACCTCTATTGGCGGAACGGCAGATATTCCGGCCTTGCCCCCGGATGTGGCAAAGGTTTTTGTGGATAAGGACACGAGAAGCCTTTTCGATTTGGGGGGCGATCCCGTAGGTGCTCGTGTTCTTGGTTTTTATGAGCCACAACTCAAGGCCACGGAATTTGATTTTTGGTTTGTCTGTAATGCCAGGCGGCCGGAGACGGAAAACGCAGAAAAAGCTCTGCACTATCTCAGAAGTATTGAAACGATGAGCAAGCAACGCTTCACAGGAATTATTAACAATACCCACCTCACTCGTGAAACAAGGGGAGAGGATATTTTGCTTGGTGAGAAGGTTGCCTTGGAATTGGCTAATAAAAGTGATCTGCCGCTGGTATTAACAACGGTTGAAGAACGCTTATTAGATACTATTAAAGGAGAAGCAAGGGCTCCCCTTTTTCCCTTGCGCATCTATATGCGCAAACCCTGGGAGCTCGAAGAACTGGAAGGAGGACTACTCTAATGAGTGGAAAAGTAACATTCCGTCAAGATTGGTGCAAAGGTTGCGGACTTTGTATAGAAGTTTGCCCCAAAAAGATTATCTTTCTTGACACAACTACGACAAACCCGAAAGGCTACCATCCTGCTACAGTAACAGAGATGGACAAGTGTATCGGTTGCGCCAACTGCGCACGTATGTGTCCTGATTCGATAATCACGGTAGAAAGAGAGTAGAGAGATATGGCAAAAGAGTTATGGAAAGGGAATGAGGCTATTGCAGAAGCGGCTATCAGAGCCGGTGTTGACTGCTATTTTGGTTACCCCATTACCCCGCAAAGTGAAGTTCCGGAATATTTATCCCTGCACTTGCCTGAGCACGGCAAAGTATTCTTGCAGGCAGAATCTGAAATCTCTGCCATCAACATGGTTTACGGTGCAGCAGGCGCCGGGGCAAGGGCAATGACCTCTTCCTCATCGCCGGGAATCAGCTTAAAGCAAGAGGGTATTTCTTACCTTTGCGGGTCTGAGCTACCCTGTTTAATTGTTAACGTCATGCGTGGCGGTCCCGGTCTGGGAACCATCCAGCCCGCCCAAGGGGACTATTTCCAAGCAACCAGAGGCGGCGGTAATGGTGACTACCGTGTTATCGTTCTTGCCCCCGCTAATGTACAGGAAGCCACAGAGATGGTCTTTGACGGCTTTGATTTGGCCGAAAAATACCGCATGCCCTGCATGATTTTGGCGGACGGTATGATTGGCCAGATGATGGAGCCGGTTGAGTGGCCGACAGAAGAGAGAAGTAAGCCGATTGAAAAACCCTGGGCAACCGTGGGTACAAAAGGCGAACGTGAACCGAATATTATCAACTCTTTGTATATGGAAGCTGCGCCCTGCTATGAGCACAACCTTAAGCTTGATGCACGCTATAAGCTGATTGAAAAAGAAGAAGTGCGCTATGAAGTCGATGATCTCGAAGGCGCTGAGGTTCTTTTTGTTGCTTTTGGTACACCGGCACGTTTGGCTCGTGCTGCAGCCCAAATACTGGAAAGAGAATATGACATTAAAGCGGCTGTTTTCCGTCCCATCACCCTTTGGCCCTTCCCTTATGAGGAGTTAAGAGAAGCCGGCGCAAGGGACAGCATTAAGACGATTATTTCGGTAGAAATGTCTATGGGACAGTTAATTGACGATATTAAGATTGCAGTAGGCGGGCAAAAGCCGGTGTCGCTCGTAGGTAAAGCAGGTGGCTTGATTCCTGCGCCTAGAGAGATCGCAGAAGCTGCAGTAAAAGCTCTCGGGAGGTAAAAGATGGCTGTTGTATATCAAAAAACAAAAGGCCTTTGTGACATAGAAACACACTATTGTCCTGGCTGTACACACGGAATTGTTCATAAATTAGTTGCAGAAACCTTAGAAGAGCTCGATATCATCGGGACAACTGTCGGTGTTGCTCCGGTTGGTTGTGCGGTTTTTGCTTATAAATATTTTAACTGTGACATGCATGAAGCGGCCCACGGCCGGGCTCCTTCTGTAGCCACCGGCATTAAGCGGTCCAATCCGGACCTTACTGTCTTCACCTACCAGGGTGACGGCGACCTGGCCTCGATCGGTATTGCTGAAGTGGTTCATGCCGCCATGCGTGGTGAAAAATTCACAACCATCTTCATTAATAACGCTATTTACGGGATGACCGGCGGGCAAATGGCTCCGACAACTTTGGTTGGCCAAAGGGCTTCAACGGCACCTCTCGGTCGCTCCAAGGAGCATTACGGCTCGCCCTTGAAAGTGTCGGAATTACTCTCCACAATTGACGGGGCCGCCTATATCGAGCGGGTTACCGTAACCTCTATTCCCAATATTATGAAAGCCAAGCGGGCTATCAAGAAAGCTTTTGAAGTCCAACACAAAGGTCTTGGTTTCAGTATTGTAGAGGTCCTTTCCACATGTCCGACAAACTGGGGGATGACTCCTGTTAATGCCCTGAAATGGATTGATAATACCATGTCAAAAGCATTCCCTTTAGGCGTGTATAAAGATGTGACAGCGGAGGAAAAGTAGATGTTATATAAAGAAGTACTAGTTTCCGGTTTTGGCGGACAAGGTGTTTTGTCTATTGGGAATTTCCTTGTTCAAGCCGGTATGAGGGCCGGCTTGAATGTTAGCTGGTACCCTTCCTATGGACCTGAAATGCGTGGCGGTACGGCCAACTGCAGCGTTGTACTTGGTGAAACCCCCATCATTTCCCCACTTGTTTTAGAACCGAGTGAGCTCATTGCCATGAATCAGCCTTCACTGGATAAATTTGAAAATAATGTCCAAAAAGACGGCATCATTTTTGTTAACAGTTCGGTTGTTGAAGGTAAAGTAAGCCGTGATGACGTTAGAGCAATCTACGTTCCTTGTGTGGATATTGCCGGCGAACTTGGCAATACCAGGGTGGCCAACATGGTCATGCTTGGTGCCTACATAGAAGCAACAGGTGTTCTTAAACAAGAGACCTTAATCGGCTTGCTGCCGGAGATTTTCACCGGCAAAAAGGCCAGCTTGATTGATATGAACGAAGAGGCTATAAAGCGCGGCGCAGCCTGCGTCCGTGCCCAATAAGTGTGTATGCGTAAGAAAAAAGAGGAGGAATGTGAATGAATATCAAGTATAATGTGACAACAAAACCCCAACAAAAGCCCCAAGATGAATCGAATTTAGGTTTTGGTAAAATTTTTACCGACCACATGTTCATAATCAATTACAATCCGCAAGATGGTTGGCACAATGGACGCATTGAACCGCTGGGCGACCTTTGTTTGCACCCGGCATCGCCTGTCTTCCACTATGCTCAAGAAATATTTGAGGGAGCTAAGGCCTACCGCAGACCTGATGGTCAAATTCAAACTTTCCGTTTGGAAGAAAACTGCCGCCGGATGAATCGTAGTGCTATCCGTGCTGCCATGCCACCGCTTGATGAGGACTTCCAATACGAAGCCATTCATCGCTTGATTGACCTTGACCGTGATTGGGTGCCCCATTCCGAGGGAACATCCTTATATCTACGTCCGACTATGATTGCTGACGGAAAGAGCCTTGGTGCCAATTCGGCAACAGAGTTTATTTACTTTGTTATTTGTGCTCCCTCCGGTGCCTACTATGCCGGTGGAATGAAGCCCGTCCGCATCCGCATTGAGGAGCGTTATGCAAGAGCGGTTAAAGGTGGTATGGGTAGTGCAAAAACCGGCGGTAACTACACGGCCAGTTTTAAAGCAACGAAAGAGGCTCAGGATGCAGGATTTGATCAAGTCCTCTGGCTTGACGGAAGGACACAAACCTGTGTTGAAGAAGTTGGTGCTATGAACATGTTCTTTGTCCTTGACGGCAAAGTTGTTACAGCTGACTTGGGTGATACCATTTTACCCGGTATTACCAGAAAATCTGTTATCCACCTGGCCAAAGCTAAGGGCTATACCGTAGAAGAGCGCAAGATTCCCTTGGAAGAGCTTCTCGAAGCCCACGCTAACGGAAAATTACAAGAGGCCTTTGGTAGTGGTACGGCCGCTGTTATTTCTCCTGTAGGAGAATTGAATTATGACGGCAAGCCCTACATTATCAACAACAATGAAATTGGTCCGGTTACCATGGATTTCTACAACACATTGACAAATATCCAGTTTGCCAAAGCGGAAGACCCCTATAACTGGACAGATATCGTAAAAGAATACGAAAGATAATTGAAGATGCAGAGCCCGGTATACCACATGTATCGGGCTCTGTCTTTTACTCCGTCTGACCGGCAGCTTACATAGCGGTAAGTAGATAAGGGAAAGGGATTTTGTGAAAGAGGAAGGTCACGTTAGGAAATATTTGACGATTGCCATTCTTGCCAATAAGGCAGAAGCAGTTGTTACGGAGAGCTTCAAAAGTATACTGCCGGTGATTGAAAATCTTGAAGTTCTTGTCATTAATGATGGGGCGATTCCCAGGATAGAGGAAATTACTCAAGAATACATTGCACGTTTCCCTAAGCATATTCGTCTCCTCAATAAAGAAAGCGGTTGTATCGGATCAGCGATAAATCTTGCCCTCCGCAACGCGGGGACAGCTTGGTTTAAGCTCCTGCAAGCCGGTGATATCTTATTAGAGGAGGGTTTGCGAGATCTTCTTTCCGTTATCCGAGAACTCGAAGCTAGTGAAATTCATACGGAAATGATTGTTTCCGATTTTTTATATGAGGTCCGTGAAAAAAATGGGGACGGCAAATGTGTCGCTTCCCAATACAGGGTGGACTACAGCAATGTCTTTTTACAGCGGGGGCTAACCAGCTGGTCCCGTATTAAAAATTTTGACGTTGACCAGTTGCTTGGCGAACAAGCCATAACCTACAGCATTGATCTCATTCATAAAATAAATCTCAGGCTTCCTGAACACCTTCAACATGCTGAACACATTTATGTCTACGAGCCCTTACCCCATGTGCGTCGTATCTACTACTTGGACGAACCCTTGTATGTTTCCTATATCGGGCAGGACAGGCAAGAATATAATATGAAAAAGCTGGAGGAAAATGTCAAAGATTTAATTGCTGTAAGTTTGGAGATTTTCCGCCGGATACGTGTTGACAGTGTCCGGCCGCAGCGCTTGCAGCGCTACATGTACCACCATTTGTCCCGGCTCATATCTGTGGCCATGATGCCGCTCGGTATACAGCAAATCGGAAAGAGTGAGGCCCTGGCACAGATGGAATTGCTTTGGGCGGAATTTGAAAAAATCAATGCCAAGGCGGCCAAAAAGCTCAGGAAAATACCCCTTCTCAATCCGACGCGGATCTTGAAAGCAGCTAATTCCTATTTGGATAAGAATGTCTATAATTTGATTTCCAAAGTTTTTATTTTAGGCTATTAGGAGGCGATGGCTTCCTTTTTCAGTCATCTATTTCAGGCCGTTAAATTCCAAGAGGTCGGCCAGAGTATCCCGGATGGGACGTGGATGGTAGCCCAGTTCTTCACTTGCCTTTTGATGAGAGAAATTAGCGTTACTTTGCAAGCTATACAAAGAGTAGTCGGTATAAAGTGGCTGGCGCTTTCTTTTATTTGCCCACCATTCAATTAAGGGGGAAAAAAGCTTGGCAAGACGAAAGTTAACGTATCTTATGTTCGTTTTTATCCCCATGAGCCGGGATACCTCAGTAAGCAGCTTGCCAATCGTGATATACTGTCCGCTCAAAATATAGCCTTCCCCGGACCTGCCCCGCTCAACAGCGGCAAGTATTCCTTGGGCAACATCGCGCACGTCAACAAGGTCGTAGCCCCCTTCAACAATTGTCTGTCCCTTGCCTCCGGCATATTCGCAAATTAATTGATTAAGCAGGCCTGTTTTCAGGAAATCATAGGGGCCGAAAATCCCTGATGGATGGATGATGACGGTATCAAGGCCGTCATGATGGGCCTCCATGACAAGCTGACTGGCCATTGCTTTTGTCTTGGCATAGGCCCCCACAATGGGGTCCGGGTCAAAATGCTTGATTTCGGTGATGAGCCCCTGGTTGGCTTGCTCAGGAATGGCGTGGACAGAGCTGCAATAAATAAAACGTTTTAGCTTATATTTTTTTGCAAGTTCAAGGAGATTTTGGGTACCCCGGACATTTACATTTATCAAGTCTTGTTGAACTTGGGAAGCAATGCTGACTTTACTGGCCAGGTGCAAGAGGATAAGATCATAATCTTCACCACCGGCAAATAAAGCTTCCGCACTTTCTTTTCGACTGATATCTCCTTGGAAGATAAAATCGATATTCAGATTGCTCAAATAGGCGGGGCAAGTCTTTTCCTGGAGCAGGCAGCGAACGTCCTTGCCCTTGTTCGCAAGTATGCGTACAAGGACATTACCTAAATGCCCGGAGGCACCTGTTAGCAAATAGCGTTGTTTTCTCATCTTGCCTGTCCTCCTTGTCTCCAATCGTCGCTCCTCGCCTGTGCATATATAGTAACATTATCTGAATAATTTTGCAGAGCTTTTTGCCTCTCTGCTGGTCTGCAGGCTAAGGCCGGCAACCGAATCAGTAGGTTAAGACCGGCAGCCGATTTGCTAGGCTTAAAAAAAGGCTGCCACAACATTTGGACAGCCTTTTCAGGGAAGAATAGTATTCTTATTTATTCGCTAAATGTATAATCTTTGCATATATAACACAGGCTTTACATATATTATTTGCTTAATATACTTTATATGCTTTATATGTTTAATATACTTAATATACTTTGCCTGTACTTTACCTGTGTTTACTTGAAATATTCTGCGTCGCCTTGGTGCCTGTCCATCAAATTTTTGATGATGGTGTCGTCAGCCCTATAGGGCAGGGTAATGTGATCCTGGCCCGCCATATTATTATTGTAGACTATGGATGTCTCTATGGCTGCCGGGTTGCTTGCCCAGGCTCTCCTGGCTACACCGCACATGACATCCCAAAGGACCGCTTGCTCCAGGATTTTGTCAATTCTTTCCGACCCGTCAAGTACACAACCAAAACCACCATTGATGGCCTTACCGATACCGGTACCGCCACCGTTATGCAAGGCGCAAAGGCTCATGCCCCGAGCGGCATTTCCGGCAAAAACGGAGGTGGCCATATCGGCAGTGATGTTGGAACCGTCTTTAATATTAGAGGTTTCGCGGAAGGGTGAATCCGTCCCTCCACAGTCGTGGTGGTCCCGGCCAATCATGACGGGTCCGATTTTGCCTTCGCGGACCAGCTCATTCATGCGCAGGGCGATACGCAACCTGCCCTCGGCATCGGCATAGAGGATGCGGGCTTTTGTGCCAACAACCAGCCGGTTCTTTTCCGCATCGCGAATCCAGTTATAGTTGTCGCGGTCCTGATAGCGGCGGGTTGGATCAATGCATTCCATGGCAGCCTTGTCTGTTATACGCAAGTCCTCTTCTTTGCCGCTAAGGCAGACCCAGCGGAAGGGGCCGTAACCATAATCAAAGAGGAGCGGGCCCATAATATCTTCGACATAGGAAGGCCAAATGAAGCCCTCTTTATCATTCAGGCCGTTTTTGGCAATTTCTGTTACGCCGGCATCAAAGATGGCCTTGAGGAAGGAATTTCCATAGTCAAAGAAGTAGGTTCCCCGCTCGACGAGGGTTTTAATCAGTCCGTAGTGTATACGCAGGCTCTCGTCAACCCGTTTATGGAATTCTTCAGGATCGTCGGCAAGCATTTTCGTACGCTCTTCAAAGCTGAGTCCTTGGGGGCAGTAGCCGCCGGTATAGGGTTCGTGACAAGAGGTTTGGTCGCTGAGGAGGGGGATTTCGATATTTTCTTTTACCGCATAGGCCAGGAGGTCGATAATATTACCGTGGAAGGCAATGGCTGCAGGTTCTTTTTTCTGCATGGCGGTCCGGGCCAGCGAGAAGGCCTCTTGGGGGCTTTCCGCCACAGCTGAGACCCAGCCTTGGTCCAGACGGGTCTTGATGCGGGAGAAGTCGACTTCAGCAATGATACCGACGCCTCCGGCAATTTCTACAGCCTTTCCCTGGGCTCCGCTCATACCACCAAGGCCGGAGCTGACAAATAAGATGCCGGCAAGATTGTCATCCTTGCTTAGGCCTAACTTCAGCCTTGCGGCATTAAGCACGGTGTTATAGGTACCATGTACGATGCCTTGCGGCCCGATATACATGAAGCCGCCTGCCGTCATTTGTCCGTAGGAGGAGACGCCAACAGCCCGTGCCCAGTTAAAATCATCCAAGTTATCGTATTCACCGATTAAAAGCCCGTTAGTTAAGATGACCCGCGGGGCCTGGGGGTTGCTGTGAAAGAGGCCGAGAGGATGACCGGAAAGGAGGACCAGTGTTTGGTGGGAATCCAATTCTTCCAGATATTTCATGATGAGCCGGTATTGCATCCAGTTTTGACAGACGGAACCGGTTTCGCCGTAGGTCACAAGCTCATAAGGGTAAAGGGCCACATCAAAGTCCAGATTGTTGTCAATCATGACCTGGAAGGCCTTTCCTTCAACACATTTTCCCTTGTATTCATCAATAGGTTTTCCGTAAATCCTCCGGTCGGGGCGGTAGCGGTAACCGTAGATTTTCCCGTGTTCCTTTAATTCCTGATAGAATTCTTCGGCCATTTGTTCGTGGAATTGTTCGGGAATATATCGCAAGGCATTGCGAATAGCGAGTTCAACATCCTTTGCGCTTAATTTTGTTTCGCGGCGGGGGGCCCGTCTGATTCCTTCAGCAAATTGAGGATAGGGGGGCAGTTGGTCATCGAGTTTAATCTGCATTGCCTTTGCAACATCAAAATTTTTCATAGTACTCCTCCAAATATATAAGGTAAGTTTTATCTAATATAAGAATAGCACTTTTCCTTTCAATACTCCACTTGTTTCCTTGCCTGCTCCCGCTTTTCCTTGTTTATGTCGCCCTTTTTCTTTCAGCCTTGATTGCCTGTTATCTGCCCGGGAGTCACTTGGGATTACTTACATTATGGTATCATTCATTTTTGCGATAATGGTACGGGATTCACATAAAGTAGGATAAAATAATTGTGTGGATCGGATAGGGATAGTTGAGCAGTAGAGAGGACCTTAAGCGATTATGATTTATTTAGACAATGCAGCAACCAGCTACTATAAACCTCAGGAAGTAGCTGAAGCCGTTTTTTCTGCCTTGCGATGGGGTATCGGGAATGACGGGCGGGGTGTGCATGAGGGAGCCTTGGCTGCTTCATCAGCTATTTTTCAGACGCGAAGAAAATTGGCCAGTTTTTTTGGGGCGGAAAGTCCCGAGCAGCTTATTTTTACTTCTAATGCGACAGAAGCCTTGAACATAGCTATTTTAGGCGGCATAGAAGAGGGGAGTCATATTATTTCAACAGATTTTGAACATAATTCAGTCCTCAGACCCCTCTATTTTCTGGAGAAAACAAGGTCTTGTCGGCTTGATTTTATTCCTGCTGATGCCCGAGGTCTTTTGGATTATTCCTGCCTTCCCAGGTTCTTGACCGACAAGACAAGGGCCCTCGTAGTGAACCACGCCTCGAATGTCACAGGCAATGTTGCTGACTTGGCTCTCTTTGGTCGTTTTGCCAAGGAGCATAATCTGCTCTTTATTGTTGATGCCTCACAGACGGCGGGTACTTTCCCCCTGCAAATGGATGATTACGATATCGATGTGCTTTGCTTTACCGGCCATAAGGGTCTTTATGGCCCCATGGGGACAGGCGGACTTTGTGTCAGACGAGGCATAGACCTGGCCCCCTTGAAGCATGGGGGTAGCGGGGTCCAGTCCTACAACAAGCAGCACCCCCCGGAAATGCCCACCCGCCTTGAGGCCGGTACCCTGAATGCCCATGGCATTATTGGTCTGGGGGCTGCCCTGGATTGGCTTTCCGCCCAAGGTCCGGACCGGGTTCATGAGAAAGAACTGGCCCTCATGAGATTTTTTTATGACAGTCTTGCCGATGACCCTAAGATTACCATATATGGTGATTTTTCTGGAAAAAAACGTGCCCCCATTGTCTCCCTGAATCTCGGAGCAGAAGATGCGGCTGTTATAGCGGACATTCTCTCCTATAAATATCATATTGCTACAAGGGCGGGAGCCCATTGTGCCCCCCGGATGCATCAAGCCCTGGGAACAGAAGAGAGGGGAGCGGTACGCTTCAGCTTCTCTTATTTCAATACAAAAGAAGAGGTTGAGGCAGCGGTTTCTGCAGTTAAAGAACTTGCAGAAGCTTTGTAGCCTGAAGAAAAGAGATTAACGGCTCAAGTAAAAGCGCTTCGCCGCATTTGACGAAGCGCTTTTTAAAGTAGAGTAATGCCCAGCTTTTTTGATTAGAGGATAGATGTACAAAGCATAAAGCACTGCTCCCGGTTGATGTCTTATAAAATTATAGGGAATCGCCGAAGTCAGCACGGAACTTGGCAACCAGCTTATCTTGCCAATCTGAGGTCGGCTCCAATTCGCCGATAAAGAAGCGCAGGATTTTCGGTTCTCTTGTAAAGCGAAGTCCGCCGATTAGTTCGCGGTTTTCCCATAGCCAGTGTACCCGGTCTATGCAGTAGCGAATTTGGCTAAGGGTGAAAACCCGTCTTGGCACAGCGAGACGTAACAATTCCATGCTGGCAATTTTTTCCCTGCCATCAGGCAAGCGGTCTTCACTCAAGGTGCCCCGCTCCATGCCGCGAATGCCGCCGGCCAGGTATAGGGCGGAAGCAACGGCAGCGGCAGGATATTCTTCGCCGGGAACATCGGGAGCAAAGCCTCTGGCGTTGAGGTGGCAGCCGAGCCCGCCGGCGGGCTTGACTACGGGTACACCACGCTTAGAAAGTTCATCCACCATATAGGCGATGTACTCAGGTCCTTGAGAAATAATGCTCTCATCCATGCTCTCTTCTAAGCCGACAGTCATAGCGGCCATCTCGCGTACGGACATACCCCCGTAGGTAAGGAAACCTTCATTTAGGACAATGAGTTCCTGTAGTTTGCCGACCAGGGGCCCTTCGCGCAGGACAATACCGCCTCCCTTGGCAAAGCCGAATTTACGTGCGGAAAAATAGATGATGTCCGAGTTGGCGGCAATCTTCCGGCAAATATCCCTAATGGTCAAATCTTTAGCGGCCGCTTCACGTTTTTTGATCAGATAGAGGTTATCTTGCAGGAGTGAAGCATCAACAACGAGTAAAATCTTATGCTCTTGGCAGATTCTGTAGGTTTCCTCGAGGTTGGCCAAGGAAAAGGGTTGACCGCCGATGAGGTTAGCCCCTGCCTCTAAGCGTACAAAGGGTACATTTCTTGTCGTTGTTGCAAGCAGGTCGGCTAAGGCCTTTGTATCTATATTCCCTTTAAAAGGTTCGGTGCTTTCACACTCTTCTGCCCCCTCGCACAGCAGCTCTACAATCTCACCACCACAGCGAACGATATGGGCTCTGGTCGTTGTAAAGTGGTAGTTCATGGGGAGGAGGTCACCCTCTTTTACCAACAGGTCGGCCAAGACTCTTTCACAGCCCCTGCCTTGGTGGGCAGGTAAAAAGTGGTCCATGCCGAAAATATCTTTGATGACGGCCTCTAATTCAAAGAAGGTTTCGCTTCCGGCATAGGCATCATCCGCCGACATCATGGCGGCGAGTTGGCGGTCACTCATAGCGTTTACCCCGCTGTCGGTCAGCATATCCAAGAAAATATCTCGATTTTTCAGGAGATAGAGGTTATTCTTGCTTGCTTGAAGGCAGGCGAATCTTTCTTCCACGGGAAGTAGGTTTAATTTTTGAACAATACGGACCTTGTGGCGCTCTAAAGGTAGTACTTCACCACTAAAAAAACGAATGTCTTGCATAATATTTCCTCCTGTTTCTATGCAATAATTACTCTTCACACTTCTGGTGAGAATGTTTGTTTTCCCCGAGGGGAGCAAGAATACGAGAGGAAAAAAGAAAACGTCCCGGCTCGCATTCATGCAAGAGGACGTCTTTAAACGTGTTACCACCTCTTTTTACCGATAACTCACATTACCGGCCTCGACAGGTACGCCCGATTAAGGGAAATACCCTAACGCTATCACGGGCGCACCCGTCGTCTCCTACTGCACTTTTCAGGACGCTGCTCCGGAGATGTATTCAATACCTATAAAACTTGATGCCTTGCAGCTACCGGCACTTCTCTGGAAGCTTTCTTAGGTGTCTACTTCTTCTCCATCATGGCATTTTATGTAAAATAGCATGCCGTTTTTTATTTGTAAATAAGGCTAAGGCAAAACCGGCAATTCGCTTCAATAAATTAAATAATTATTCGCTTTGTTGTGTAACTTGACAAGTTTCCCTCTCTCCTATACCTTATATTTTTACAGGCTAGGTAATCCCTCTGCTTGTGACTATTTAAAAAAACCTGTGTAACCGTTAAAATGAATGCAGATAAATAGAGGCAATGAAAACGAACCGGAACACCGGGTAAGATATACTAACATATATTAAAGAACATATTAGAAAATGCATGTTGGACGATCTATAGCTGACATGTGCGGAGACACTATGCTGAAAAGAAAAAAAAGAATCCTTGTACTGCTTTTACTAAGCCTTATTCTGCAAAGCGCAGTTTTTATCAGCTTACCGGAAGACATACTTGCTCAGCCCATGGCGGAGGGTTACGACGAAGAGAGTTTTGCTGCAGCAAAACTACGTGGTGTGCATGGTATGACCGATGAGGAGAAAATGCGTGACTACGATGTATTTTGGGAAATTATTGAGAAGAGCTACCCTATGTATGACTATCTGGAGCGCTACGGGGTTCAGTTTGACCTCCTCAAAGAGCAGTACAGGGCAGGTATTTACTCCCTATACGATAATGTGTCCTGGCAGAATTACTTCTACTATTTAATTAGTCAAATTACCCTGCCGGAGCCTGAAGTAGGGCATCTGGGCCTTGTTTTAACGACTAACAGCTATATCAGGACCTACTATCAAAGCTACCATTATCTTTTGGAGGAAGAGCCGGAGGATAAATGGATTGATATGATGAGTACGATTTTCGCCAACCCCCATGTTCTGGGTTTTTATGGCCTGGAAAAAGAGGAGCGAAAACCGGGCGATCCGGCCCCCTTCGTTGATGTTCCGGACAATCTGTATATTGAATATAACGAATACTATAATTATGCCTATGTAAAAATCAATTCTTTTATGAATGAGAATGAAGAAGATGATGAGATTTTGCGTGAATTTTTTACTAGAGCAGAGAGCCTGGCCATTGACCATGTCATTATTGATATTCGTGGCAATCTCGGCGGCTATAATGACTATTGGCTGAAAAATATTGTAGCACCGAATATTGTTGAACCCATGTCGGTAGATAACTTCGGCCTCTATAAGGATAGCGAATGGAGCAGGCCTTTTCTTGATTACTATGACGGCAGCGCCTTTGTCCAAGGGGGCGAATCCGAGGAGGAAGAAAATAGCTCTTTGGCGGATGAAACAAGTGAGGGGCAAGACCCGGAGGAGGCCGGAGAGGAAGGGAACAAGGCGGAAGAGGAAGCCGATTATACGGTGAAGATTTATTGGGAACGCACAGACCAAGACTTACCGGATATGGACAATCTGGTAGAAAGTGATATAGAGAACCTGGACGCTGTCTTCCTGGAAACCCTAACGGCAAGACCCAGTGAAGAGAAGCCCCTCTTTTCCGGCAAGTTTTGGCTCCTTAGCGATGGCCAAAGCTATTCTGCTTCGGAATATTTTATCAGCTTTGCCAAGCGCACCGGTTTTGCTGATATTGTGGGTTCAAAAAGTGCCGGTGATGGTTCCTGTGTTATTACCCTCTACAACGCTTTACCGGAAAGCGGCCTGCTTATTCGTTACAACGCCTTGTACGGTTTGAATCCTGATGGCTCAAGTACCGAGGAAGACGCTACCCGGCCGGATTATGAGCTGTTGCCGGGAGAAGATGCCTTTACGAAAGTCTTGCAACTGATTGCCGCGGCAGACCTTGGCGGACCTTAGCAGACTTCAGCAGAGTATAGGCAGCCGGTCGGGCGAAGATTTTGAATATATTTTTATGCCGGGCTGATGAGCCGTTTTCCCCGAAAAGGCGTATCTGTTTGGGGGAATATCTGTTAAAGTAGGAAGACGAGAGCGAAGAAATATGCTCGAATAATAAATAATAATACATAGAAAGGCACATTTGAAATAGTGGTAAAATAAAGTATAGAGTTTAAAGCATAGAGTTTTTAAACTAGTTCAGTGGATTTATTTTGCAGGATGTGCCAGGAGGAAGAAAGTAAGATGAAGTATAATTTTGATCAGATTGTAGATCGTCGTGGCAGTAATTGTATAAAGTGGGATAAGTTACAAGCTCTTTATGGAGAGGATATTCCGGAAGACACCCTGGCCCTGTGGATTGCCGATATGGATTTTGCCGTTGCCCCGCCCATCATCGAAGCCTTGCAAAAACGCTTGGAGCACCCTGTCTTAGGCTATAGCGTCCCGGCGGATAACTTTTATAAAATTTGTGTCGACTATATTAAACGCCACTATCACTGGGAAGTAGAGGAGAGTTCTCTGACTTTCTGCCCCGGCATTGTTCCTGCCTTAAATATTGCGGTTATGGCTTTTTCCCAGCCGGGCGATAAAGTGATTAGCTTAACCCCGGTCTATGGACCTTTTAAGTCTGCCGCAGCAGGCCATGATAGAGAATTTGTTGAAGTGGACTTGCTGGTTGATGAAAAGGGTTATGCGCGCATTGATTTTGCAAGCCTGGAAGAGCAGATTGACGAAAAAACAAAAATTCTGATGCTTTGTAACCCGCACAATCCGACAGGCCGTGTTTTCACCGAGGAGGAGCAGCGCAAGCTGGGCGAGCTTGCGGTCAAGCATGACCTCATTATTGTTAGTGATGAAATCCACGCTGACTTCATTTATTCCGGCTGCAAACACCTGCCCATCGGCAGCCTTGACCCCGCCTTTGCCGAGCGGGTTATTGCCTGCTATGCACCAAGTAAGACCTTCAATCTGGCCGGGCTTTCTGCCTCTATCATCGCCATCCCCAACCCTGAATTAAAAGAGGCCTTTGATACATGTAAGGGGAAATTGCGCTATTCAGCCAACCTATTCGGCTACATAGGGCTGGCCGCTGCCTGGGAGAAGTGCGATGACTGGCTCAGTGAGTTAATGGTCTACTTAGAGGGAAACCGCGACTACCTGGTTGAGGAAATAAGCAAGCGTGTCCCTTGTATTAAAAGCTATAAACCGGAATCAACCTACCTCTTGTGGCTTGATTGCCGTGACTTAATGGAAAAGAAAAATAT